>JANOJK010001072.1:0-8351 GCA_031408165.1 Acidobacteriota bacterium
AGTTCTCATCTTCTTAGTTCCTTTGCTCGACGGAACGACTGTTCCGCCAGATGCGTCTCCCTGCGTGCGATCAGATGGCGTGGTTCCCCTGGCCGCGTTCACACCGGTTGATGGGCGTGTGGCCACCTGCGCCGTCCGATCAATTTGAGGGGACGCCTGCGACGTACTCAACTCCCGTTCCCGGGCGCGGCCGGCGACTGCGTCGCCGAGTCGAATTCAAACTGAGGCAGCTCAAGTGTTTGCACCACAAACGATTGAGCTCAAGAGGCAGATAAAAAACTCCGCGCGCAAGTGCCGCACGAACTCGGAATCACGCCGGCATTCCGGCACGACATTCCGGCAGCCTCCGGGATGCCGCAAGGCGGGTGCAGAAACTGACGCGGCAAGGCACGTCTGCGATCGCCACGCGACGAGGGAATTCGTTTCGCGCGAGTCTCCCGGGGCGCAGACTATTGCCGCCCGGCGAAGACTAATATCTCCGGCACGGGCGTCGTGGCTCGCCTGGGGGAGACTGGTCTTCCCGGGGGCGGTTTGGTTTTCGTCCTGCTAGATGTGGCCGGCGAGGTCCGCGTATCCGTCGCTGATGGTGTCGTCCTGGCTGGTACCGAAGAGCGAGAGCAGATCGGCGATGACGGCCGCCTTGTCGCGAGCGTCGCGGCGGGACCACGTGCGGGACTTCACCTCGATGAAGTACCCGGCGTGCGCCGGGGTCACCAGGCGATCGAGGTGCACGTAGAACTCGACCCCCCGGTACGCCACCAGCCACCGGCGCCGATCCTTCTCGACGATCCGCTCGGCGGCCGGGCGGAAGTACTCGCGGTAGAAGCGGGTGGAGTGCGTGGCGGGCGCGTAGTACCGCGACCGTGAGAGCAGCACGGCGCCGAACCGATCCTCCCGGGTGCGGCCCGTCAGGGTGAGGCGCGACCGGGCGCCGGTCACGGCTCCCGCCGCGTCGAGGAACTCGTCCTCGCGATAGCGAAGCCATCCCTGCTCCGGATCCTCGAACGACCAGTAGGTGTCGTACTGGTGGTAGTGGCTCGATCGAACGACGGTCACCTGCTCTCCGCCGATGACGGCCATGACCTGGTCAGCCGACGGCACCCGCGCCTTGACCTGGACTTCGAAGCTTTCCTGTTCGACCGCCCCGCCCACCGCGACCAGTTTCTGGAGCACGCTGACTTCGCGGCTGGTGAGAAACACGTCCACGCGAGCGGCCTCGCCACGCGCCGCCTCGCGCAGCTCCTGCTCGTCGAGCGTCAGCAAGGCGCGGTTGCGCATCAGCCATCGGCCGTTGCACATGACGTCCACGACGTCGGTCGACTTCGAGGCATAGACGATCTGGCTGTAGATCCCGCCCGCGTCGTGGCTGAAGGCGGGGACGTTGTGGAGCCGATCGAGATCGAGCAGGATCAGGTCGGCGCGCTTGCCGGCTTCGAGCGACCCCGTCAGGTGATCCATGTGCATGGCGCTCGCGCCTATCCGCGTGGCCATGGCGAGCGCCGTGCGCGCCGGAATCGCCGTCGGATCGCCGCTCGTCCCCTTGGCGAGCAGGGCCGCCAGGCGCGTCTCTTCGAACATGTCGAGGTCGTTGTTCGACGCGGCGCCGTCGGTGCCGATGCCGACGTTGACGCCGAGCTCCAGCATGCGGGCGATGGGCGCCACGCCCGCGCCCAGCTTGAGATTGCTCGACGGATTGTGCGACACCCCGGCGTTGTGGTTCTTCAACGCCCGGATTTCCCCCTCGTCCACATGGACGCAGTGGGCGGCCAGGACTTTCGCGTCGAAGAGGCCGTGCTTCTTGACCCAGGGCACGACCGGCATGCCGTTGAGGCGCCGCGAATCATCCACTTCCTGCGTCGTTTCCGAGAGATGAATGTGGAGCGGCACGTCGAACTCGACGGCGAGCTCGGCGCAGGCGCGGAGGATCTCCGGCGTGCAGGTGTAGGGCGCGTGCGGCGCGGGCGCGGGCACGATGAGCGGATGGCCGTGCCACCGCTGGATGAACTCGCGCGCCCGCGCCAGCGCTTCCTCATAGCTCGTCGCGTCGGGGGTGGGGAAGCGAAGCACCGTCTGCGCGCACAGCGCGCGCATGCCGGCTGCGGCCGTGGCTTCCGCGATCGCGTCCTCGAAGTAATACATGTCGGCGAAACAGGTCACGCCCGACCGGATCATCTCGGCGCAGCCGAGCCGCGTGCCGAGCCGGACGAAGTCGGGGCTGACAAACGCCCGCTCGACCGGCATCATGTAGCCCATCAGCCAGACGTCGAGCCGCAGATCGTCCGCGAGTCCGCGCAATAGCGTCATGGGCACGTGCGTATGCGCGTTCACCAGTCCCGGCATCACCACCCGGCCGCCGCAGTCGATCGTCTCCGCGGCCCGATAGGCCAGTGGGTCAGGTCCTACCGCCACGATCGAATCACCGGTGACCGCCACGGCACCCGGGCGATAGACGGTGAACTGCGGGTCCATCGTGAGGACGAGGCCGTTGGTCAGCAGCAGATCGCAGGTCGCATCGGACACGATGACAGGTTACTCCGTGCGGAGGAGTCAGGCCCATTCCGGTGAGCGCCATTGCCTGGCCCGCGCGCTGGCAGCATGACGCATAATAGGGCACCCCGGAGAGGGTTATGCCGCCAGACGACCACCGGGCGGAACCGCAGACCGAAGCACCAGGCTTGTGGTCGACTTTCGTCGCGACGCAGCTCGTCGCGGGTCGATTCGAGATCGTCCGCTTCATCGGCCACGGCGCCATGGGCGCCGTCTATGAAGCCGAAGACACCGAGCTCGGTGGGCGTGTTGCGCTCAAAACGATTCGCGCCGAAATCGCGGACGATCCGGCGGCACGGGAGCGCTTCAAGCACGAGATTCACCTCGCGCGACGAGTGACGCACCCGAACGTCTGCCGTGTGTTCGACATCTTCCACCATCAATCAGGCGGCGGCAGGTCTCCCTCGCCTGACGTGGATGCCACGTTCGTGACGATGGAGCTCCTGAAGGGGGAGACGCTCTCGGAACGGCTGCAGCGCCTTGGACGCTTCACCACCGCGGCGGCGTTGCCAGTCATCGAACAGCTCGCCGCGGGGCTGGCCGCTGCGCACAAAGCCGGCGTCCTGCATTGCGACTTCAAGAGCAGCAACGTCATGCTCGTGCCTGGCGAGGCGGGCCAAGTACGCGCGGTCGTGACGGACTTCGGCCTGGCCCGGGCCCGTCCAGTGAGCGACGGCGACACCCGCACGGCGTCGCTTCACGCCGACGTCGCAGGAACGCCGGCGTACATGGCGCCCGAGCAAGTCGAGGGACACCCGCCCACGGCGGCTTCCGATCAGTATGCGCTGGGCATCGTGATGTACGAGATGGTGACGGGAGTCCGGCCATTTCGCGCCGACACGCCGCTCAGTACCGCCGTCAAGCGGCTCCAGCATGATCCGCCGCCGCCACGCGACGTCGTTCCGGATCTCGACGCCTCCTGGCAGTCGGCGATCCTGCGGTGCCTCGACCGCGATCCGGCCGGCCGCTTCGACAGCGTGGCGGATGTTCCGCTCGCCTTGATCGCGGCACCGCCGCGTGCGGTTCGATCGCGCCGGGCGATCCTCACCTGGGCGCTGGCGGGTGTCCTCGGCGCCCTCGTCGTGGGATCGATCTTGTGGCAATCGGGAGTGGCGAGAAAGCCGGCCGGCCGGCCGGTCACCGACGTCGCCGCGCTTCCCTCCATCACGACCCGGCGGCCTGTGGCAGTGATCGGGTTCCGCAACCTCTCGGGGCGCGCCGAATCGGCCTGGCTCTCGGCGGCCTTCGCCGAGATGTTGACAACGGAGCTGGCGGCGGGACAGAAGCTGAGGACCATCCCCGGCGAGGATGTGACGCGGATGAAAGTCGAACTGGCGCTGTCCGACTCGGAGAGCTACGCGAAGGACACGCTCTCGAGAATCCACAAGAACCTGGGCACCGATCTCGTTGTGCTCGGTTCGTATCTCGCTATCCAGGGGAGCGGCAGAATCAGACTCGACCTTCGCCTGCAGGACGCCGTCGCAGGCGTCACGCTGGCGTCCTTCACGGACACCGGGGCGGAAGCCGATCTTCTGGAATTGATCGCGCGAACCGGCGAAAGGCTGCGGCGCGAGCTGGGCGGACCGCAACTGTCTGCGGCCGAGGCGGCTGGCGTGAAGGCGTCTCAGCCCGCCAACGCGGACGCCGCGCGCCTGTACGCCCAGGGACTCGAGAAACTTCGCTTGTTCGATGCGCCGGCCGCGCGCCTGTTGCTGGAGGGCGCGGTTGCCGCCGACGCGGCGAACCCGCTGGCGCATGCGGCGCTCGCCGACGCGTGGGCGGCGCTCGGCTACGACGCGAAGGCACGCGAAGAAGCCAAGGTCGCGTTCGATCGCTCGGCCGGGCTGGGGCGCGTGGATCAGCTGTGGGTGAAAGGCCGCTACTACGAGGCAGGCGCCGACTGGTCCGGCGCGATCGACACCTACCGGACGTTGTTCAACTTTCTACCTGACAGCCTCGAGTTCGGCCTGCGGCTCGTCGTCGCTCAACGCTCGGGCACGCGGAGCAAAGAGGCGCTCGCGACGCTGGATGCCCTGAGGGCGCTGCCCGCGCCCGCTCGTGACGATCCGCGCATCGATCTCGAGGAAGCGTATGCCGCCGGATCGCTCTCGGAGTTTGCCCGGGCGAGGGATGCCGCCGCGCGCGCCGGTGCGAAGAGCGAAGCGCTCGGTGCGCGACTGCTTCAGGCGCGCGCCCGGCTGGAAGAGGGGTGGCAGCTCTGGCACCTCGGGCAGCCGAACGACGGCATTGCGCGCTCGGAAGCCGCGCGCCGGATCTTCACGGATGCCGGCGATCGAACGGGTGTGGCGAGGGCCATGGGGAATATCGCCTTCATCTCGCACATGCAGGGGGCGCCGGAAAAGGCGCGGCGATTGTACGAAGAGGTGCTGGCGATGCACCGCCAGACCGGCAACGAGCGGGGCCTCGCCTGGGTGCTCAATAACCTGGCCAATCTGCTCACCGATCAGGGGGACATCCGGGGCGCGAAGCAGATGTACGAAGAGGCCCTCGCCGTCTATCGGCGAACGGCGTCGGAAACCGGCCAGGCGGGCACGCTCGGAAACATCGCGAACCTTCTTCAGTACGAAGGCGATCTGGCCGGATCGCGCAAAACGCACGAGGCGTCCCTCGCCCTGTACCGCAAGACCGGCGCACGTATGAACGAGGCCATCGAGCTCACGAATATCGGGACGCTGCTCGCGGACCAGGGGGACGTGCCGGGCGCGCACAGGCACCTCGAGGAGGCGCTGGCGATCAAACGCGCCGTCGGGAACAAGAGCTCGATCGCGTTCACCCTGTCGAGCCTCGGTCAGCTTCTGATGGTCGAAGGGAAGCTCGGGGACGCGCGCAAGGCCTTCGAGGAGGCGCTGGAGATTCGAAACGGGCTGGACCAGAAGGCGCGCGCCGCAGGGAGCCGCCTGGATTTGACGCTGCTCCTGCTCGAAGAGGGCCGTCCAGGGGACGCCGCGAATCTCGCCCGCGGAACAATCGAGGTCTTCCGGAGTTCTCGCGGGGTGGAAGACGAGGCCGTGGCACACGCACTCGTCGCGCGCGGTGAACTGGCGCAGGGCAGGACGGACGAGGCGAAAGCCGCGGTCGATCGAGCCGTCGCGCTGCTCCCCCGCATGGAAACCCGCAGCCGCGCCCTGATGGTCAGGATCTTCGCCGCGCAGGTAAAGGGCAGCGCGGGCGACACGCGCGAGTCGCTGAGGAGCCTCGCCAGCGTGCTCGCCGAGGCGAGCCGTATCGGGCTCGTCGGTATCGTGTTCGAAGCCCGGCTTGCCCTCGGCGAGATGGAGCTGGCCGCCGGCCGGCGTGTGACCGGGCTGGCGCGCCTCGCGGCTGTGAGGAAGGACGCGGACGCCAGGGGCTTCGCGCTCATCGCCCGCAAGGCGCAGCGGTAACCTTCCGACTTCATGGGACGGTAAGGCTGCGCCCGCGGCGGGCGCACACCTTACCGCCAGAGACGTCGTTCCGCCGGCGCGCCTAGGGGGTGATTTTCCCGATGAACGTGCCCCAGTTGGCAAGCAGCGTCCGGGGCAGGTTGGGGATGTACTCGACCGCGAACCACACGTTGCCCGCTTCGTCGACGGCCGCCGCCGAATAATCCCCCCACCGGCTCGTGCGTCCGCCGAAGATCACGTATCCGGTGAAGCCATCCTCGGGTGCGGCCCCGGCTTTCGCGACCTGCACGGCGCCCGCACCGCCGGAGGCCGTGACGAGCGCATACGCGGCGCTCGGGAAATGATCGGGCCCGACGAGCGTGAACGCCAGCACACCGCGTCCGTTCTTGTTGACGGCGACCGAGGGGAACAGCACGCTGTTTCGGTTGACCGACACGTATCCCTGACTCACGATGCCGGCGCTCAACGCACCGGTCGCCGTCGTCGAGGGCTTGACGATGAAATACGCGACGCCGATGCGCGTCGGGCCATTGGTCGGCTTGACGACGGTGCTGAGGGACGACCAGAGATGCTCGCCGTCGAACATGACCTGCTGCATGCGATCGTCGTTGCCGGCCAGCAGCGAGAGGTGTTCGGTCGCCGGCTTCCCGAACGCGCCGGCGCCGATGGCGTCAGCCAGCGGCTGCGCGCCGGGCCGCTGCTGCGTGTCCGGCGGCTGCCCGTAGGATTGGCTCTGGACGACCACGCTCGTCAACGCGGGCTGGCTTCCGGTGCCAGTCGAGAGCCAGCCGGTGTCGCTGAGACGCCACACCGCAATGCGGTTGTCGACCGTGCCGAAGAAATCGAGGGCGCTCATGAAGTAGGCCGTCCCCGTGTTGTAGGCCACACCGGGCGCCGCGGTCGCCGGCTGCAGGGTATATGCGGGCCCCTCGGCCAGCGGCAAGCCATCGAAGGCCTTCATGCGAGGCGCGCGATCGGCCACCAGATCCAGAATGGATATCGCATACACCTGCGCGCCATTGAAGCCCGCCGCAAAGATCGGGAATTCGTTGGTCGTGATGTACACGCCGTGTGCGTCGGCCCCGAGGAGCGGCTGATCGCCGAAGCAGGGGCATCCCGGATGGTTGGGCGTCGTGCCGGTGCCATTGGTCGTCTCGAGGACGAAGATGCTCCAGTTGCCCGTTGGATCCGCGGTCCTGCTGACCGCAATCCGGACGTCCGACTGCGGCCGGAAGTTGCCGGTGGCCGGGTCGGTCGCGATCGTCAACACGGTGACGAACCACCGCTGGTTCGCGACGTCGAAATAGGCCTTTGGATCGCTCATGAAGCGGCCGGATCTGCCCGGCGTGGTCGCCGTCGGGCGGACGATAGCGGACTCGCTGGCGAAGAAGCGGTTGAGCGACACCGTTGACGCGGCGACGTCTCCGCCGGTCGTCCGCACGCGAAGCGCGAGGTTCACCGCCTCGAGGACGAATCCGTTGCCGACGGCGATCGCCTGATCCGGCGGCTCGATGCTGAACTGATTGCCGCCGTCGGCCAGCCGTTGATCGGCGTGGCTCAGGCCGTTGAACCCGAAGAATCCGGCGCCGGGGCCGGTGACCGGGCGGTCGTTCGGGCGCGGCACATGCGCCGAGGACACGCGCGCGGCGCTGATGCTGCCGCGAATGAACGACTTCAGATCCTCGTTCGCATCCGGTCCGCGTCTGGTTTCGTGGCCCACCGCCTCGGCGGCCGGCGGCGTGGCGAGTTGAGCGAAGTTGACCGTGCGGTCACGCTTGATGGACTGGGCTTCGACACGTGGGGCCAGCAACACGGCGCACAAAAACACGCCTCCGCCGATTGAGAATCGTCTCATGGGTTTCCTTGCGTTTCGGAGTTTCCGGGTCTGATCGAGATCGAGCAGGACTGCTAATGTGCGCGCGCGGGCACATCTGTGTCAACTACTGATTCAGCCCATCCGCATTTTGAAGAGTTGATAACACGAAGAGAAGAGAGGAGAGCAGGAGAGTTCGTGCCCAGGCACGAACCCTCCTGGTCTTATCCGAGGGGCTTCGCCTTCTAATCTCGACCACTCAGGTTGAGACTCACGGTCGCACGCCCGCAGTTGGCGGGGCCTGCCACCTCGCAGATTTGATAGACGAGCGCATAGGTGCCCGAACCGGCTCTCGACTGCAGCTCCACGGAGCCGTTCGAGTTGAGCCGGATCCTGCTGTTCGCCGGAGAGATCGACACCAGTGACAGTTTCACATTCGACGTGGTCGCTGGTGAATCGCCCACCGTGTCGTTGGCCAGGACATTCGAGATGGCGATCCCCGAGTTCTTCGACGAGGCTCTCGCCTGATCGGGGACGGCGTTCACCACGTACGGCTGCACGGTGACGGTCACGGTGCCTTCCGTGCA
>JANOJK010001160.1:0-1663 GCA_031408165.1 Acidobacteriota bacterium
TGAGCCACGCGATCGGAGCGAGCCTGCGGCGAGCGAGAGCGCGGGTAGGGGAGTCCGAGGGGCGCAGCCCCTCGGATAAGGGCGAACGAGTGACAGCGAGTGAGCCACGCGATCGGAGCGAGCCTGCGGCGAGCGAGAGCGCGTGTAGGGGAGCCCGAGGGGCCCAGTCCCTCGGCCGGGGCGAACGAGCCATCCCGAGTGAGCCACGCGATCGGAGCGAGCCTGCGGCGAGCGAGAGCGCGTGTCGGGGAGTCCGAGGGGCGCAGCCCCTCGGATGAAGACGTAGGTGTCCTGACCCTCAGGAGGGTGCCGTGGGTTCTCTGCTCCGACGTCTGCTGTTCTTCTTCCAGCGGAAGCAGTTCGATCGGGATCTCGAAGACGAGCTGCGCTTTCACGAGGAGATGAAGGCGCACGCTCTCGCCGACGCGGATGGCATGAGCGGCGACGAGGCGCGCGCGGCCGCGCGGCGGCGGATTGGCAATCCGCTGCGGCTGCGCGAACAGTCCCGCGAACCGTGGACCTTCCCGACGGTCGAAGCGTTCGCGCAAGACGTGCGTCACGCGCTGCGATTGATGCGGCGGGATCGGGCGTTCACCTTCACCGCCCTCGCCACGCTCGCGCTCGGCATCGGCCTCACCACCGCGATTTTCTCCGTCGCCTACGGCGTGCTCTGGCGTCCGCTGCCGTATCCCAATCCCGATGGCTTGGTCATCGTCTCGTCAGCGCAGCAGACCGGGAGGGGGGTCAGGACGTTCTGGACCTGGGCGCCCAGGTCGTACGAGGCGCTGCGCCCGCGCGTCACTGCGCTCGAGGACCTCGCGGCCTACAACTCGATCGAGGCGCAGCTCACCGGAGGCGGCGAGCCGCTGCAGGTGCCCGCGGTCGAGGTGAGTCCGAATTTCTTCGCCACACTGGGCGTCAGTCCCGTGCGCGGCCGCGCGTTCCTGACCGGCGCCCTGGCGCCAGACGACGATCGCACCGCGATCATCAGCGATCGGCTGTGGCACGCCACGCTCCAGGCGGATTCGGCGATCGTCGGACAGTCCATCACCATCGACGGCGTCCCCCGCACCGTCGTCGGCGTCCTGCCGCCCGACTTCAGCTTCAGGCCGGTGGTCGGGAACGGCGCCCTGGCGCTGCCGGAAGCGGACATCTTTCTGCCCAACCGCTGGCCCGGCGACATCGGCAGTAACAGGATTCTCTTCCTGCTGGGGCGCCTGAAGTCAGGCGTGACGCAGGAACGCGCGGAAGCGGAATTGACGGCGCTGGTGAACGATTCGTCGATCGTGCCCGCCGGCGGACTCGGGACCGAAGGCACACTTGCGCCGAACGTCCGCACGCTCGCGCGCGTGGTCGGCTTGCAGGAGTACGGCACGGGGTCGGTGCGCACGCTGCTGCTGATCCTGCTCGGGGCGGTCTCGTTCGTCCTGCTGATCGCCTGCGTCAATGTCGCGAACCTGCAGATGGCGCGCCTCACCGCGCGCCGCGGCGAACTGTCCGTCCGCATGGCCCTCGGCGCGGGACGCCGGCGGATCGTGCGTCAGTTGCTTACGGAGGCGGTCGTGTTGTCGCTGCTGGGCGCGTCGCTGGGCGTCATGATCGCGTGGATCGCGATCGCCGTCACGCTGCCGCTCATGCCGCCGTCCATGCTGCCGCGCGTCGG
>JANOJK010001163.1:0-4143 GCA_031408165.1 Acidobacteriota bacterium
GGACCCGCCGCTTCGGGACCAAGCGGGCGGCGGTCGAGTGGGAACGTCGGCAGCGCCTGGCGTTCGACGAGCACGACTACGACCCGAGCAGGGGCAAGGTCGCCGTCGAGGGGTTGCTGGTCGACTGGCTGGAACAGCGGACCGGACGGGTCAGTCGCACCACGTTGAAGACCGACCGTTACCTGCTGCCCACAGCGGGCCAACGTTCCGGCAGGTCCGGGACCGAGCCGATCCTGCCGACGTGGTTCCGCAAGCTGCACGTCGGCAAGGTCACCGGCGCCGCGATCGTCGCGTGGCAGGACGGCCTCCTGGGCCGCGGGCTGGCGCCGACCACGCGGCGGCCGTCCTCGATGGCGCGGCACTTTTCCGCCGCCGTCTCCACGAGCTTGCGCACCAGGACCGGCGACTGCGTCGTCTCCTCACCATGCCCGGCCTCGACGGCGCTGATGATCGCGGCCTCGAGCGACGGCTCGTGCTCTTCGAGATACATGGCGACCTGCTCGTCCGTCACGCGGCGCAGCAGGGGCCGGACGAGGAACACGTAGGCGAGCAACCCGGTCACGACCGCCAGCACGACCCGGAACGCCAGGATCGAATCCGTCGTGAACCGCAGCCACTGCAGGGTGAGGGCCGACAGCACGAGCGCCACGGCCAGGCACGCCGCGGCGATCGCCGCCCCGCGCAACGCCAGTTTCAGCCGCCACCGCCGGCGCACGTCGTGAATGACCCGGAGGAGTTCCGATCGACTGTCTGCATGCTGCGTCATGAAACCCTCGCACCATTCTGCGAAAGACGATTGGAGAGCAGCGTTTCCGCCGCGAGCAGCAGCCCTCCCGCCACCAGCAGATACCACCACAACCGCTGCGCCTGGGCCTGCGCCTCGTCACTCGGACGGGCGTTCCCCAGGCCCCCGAGCCCGCCGGCGGCACGGCCGGCGACGGCGGCCGCCAGCTCCCTAGGGTCGATCGGCGCCAGATCCGATTCGGTCAAGTCCACGTTGCTCGCGAGCGTCGTCGCCGCGTCGGCTCCCGCGCCCTGCGTGCGCACGTCGTAGAACCCCTGCTCGGCGAGCTCGAGCGCCCCGTCCTCGGTCTCGACCGACACGCGCGCGCCGGACGGGGCCACCGCGATCGTCCCGCCCCGGGTTGCCGCCCCGCCCCGGCCGAGGGTCTTGCGCGGCGCGGGGATCACCTGTCCTACCGTCAATGATGCGGGGGCATCGGTGAAATCCGCCAGATATTTCGTCACGGTATGGATGAACGGCAGGAACACCGGTTTGACCGCCAGATCGTTCCATTCGAGATCCAGCGTCGAGGTCCACAGCAGCACCCGCCCGGCCCCGGCTGTGCGGTCCTTCCCATCCATCAGCGCCGGCGTCCCATCGTCGAACCGGGCCAGGACCTGGCCCGTCGGCTGCCGGACGCCGCGGTAGGCGTAGAAGCGGGCCGCGGAGAAATCGCCCGTGCGCGGCGCGCGGAACAGCTCGAACACCGGGTGGCTGTATTCCAGCCCGCCCAGTCGCGACGGTGTGGTGGTCGTCCGATCGATCGGATCGCCGGGCAGCCCGGGAAGCGTCGCCGCGACACGCGCTGGCCAGGTCGCCTGCGGTCCCGCGGCGACAAAGAGGCCCCCGCCGGCGGCGACGAAGCGCGTCAGCCGATCGGCGAGGTCGTCAGGGACCTGGATGTCGTTCAGCAGGACCACGGAGGCTTGCCGGAGATCCGCGTCCGTCACCGTCGTCGGCGTCCGGGCTGACAGCTCCACGCGCGGCGACTCGCCGATCGCGAGCGCGCGCGAGAGGTACAAGGCCCCGCGTTCCGCGCCACCGCGACTGACGACGACGGCATGAACGGGCTCGGCGGGAGACACCACGAAATGGAAGGTGTTGTCGCGCAACAAGCGGTCGGCCGGCAGGCGCACCGTCCCGCGCATGTTGCGGGACGCGACCGTGAACGGGCTGAAGCTCACGCTGCTCGAGCCGCCGGGCGCCACGTCGGTCGCAAGCGACTGGATCGTATTGCCGTCGATTTCCAGCGCCAGCGTCGCCCGCGTCACCGGTGTCGCGCCGTGGTTGACGACCCCGGCCGTCACCACGACGCGATCGTGGTTCTCGAAGCGCGTGCGCTGCAGCGAGACCGGCGTGACGGCAAGGTTCGCCGTGTCGCCGGCGGCGACGTTGACCGGCGTGAGTATCGTCCGCTCCGGCAGTTTCACGTCGTCGCGTCCCGGCGTCTGCTCCCACCCGCGCCGCTGGAAGTCGCTGATCAGGATAATCTCGCGCCGCGGCAGCGCCGACTCCCCCAGCAGGCTGCCGGCCAGCTTGAGCGCGGGCGCGTACCTGGTGGCGCCCGGCCCGGTCGCGGCCGACGCGAGGCCCGACTCCAGCCGCCCGCGATCCGCGGCGGAGCGGACGGCAACCTGGGCGCCGGAGGAGAACAGCACCAGCGACGCGCGGTCGCCGGGACCGAGACCCCTGATGGCATCGGCCGCCGCGGTCTTCGCTTTCTGCCAGCGGTCGCCGTACTCCATGCTGTACGAGGTGTCGACGAGGATGACCGCCTCGCGCGCGCCGTTCTGCGCCGCCGCCGCGAGCTCCGCGCGGCGGAAGAAGGGGCGCGCAAACGCCAGCACGATCAGCGCCAGCGCGGCGAGCCGCATCAGCAGCAGCAGCCAGTCGCGCACGCGCCGCCGCCGGACCGACTGGTACGGGATCTTGCGCAGGAACATCAGCGACGGGAATTCGACCACGCGCTTCCGCTCGCGCTGAATCAGGTGAATCAGCACGGGGACCGCGAGGGCTCCGAGCGCCACGAGGACCAGCGGCGCTATGAAGCCCATACGTCCTGTCCTGTTGGCGAGGGTGGCGGGCCGATTGCGGGATCGTCGGTTGTCGACTGCCGGCTGGAGCAGGCACACGTGCAGCCGGATGGCGCGACCGCCCGCCAACCCATCGGCAGTGTCATCTGACCCTCGACATCTGCTCCCGCATCGACAGGTAACTGAAGAGCGCGTGGTCCAGGGGTGTCGCCGTGTTCAGGAGCGCGTAATCGATCCGCAGCTCCGAGAACTTCGACCGGAGCGCCTCGCTGTGCTCGCGCACGAGCGAGCGATACTGCTCCGCCAGCGCTTCCGGCACGACGGGGATCTGCTCACCGCTTTCGAGATCTTCGAACGCCGACGCCTGGTCGTAGGTGAACTCGATTTCCGCCGGATCGAGGACGTGGAACACGATCAGATCGTGGCCGCGGAACCGGAGCGGCGAGACCGCCTCGAGGACCGCCTGCGGATCCTCGTAGAGGTCGGAAATCAGCACGAGCAGGCCGCGCCGCGCGAAGAGCTCCGCCAGCTTCTTCATCGGCGGCCCGAGCGCTCCCGGCTTGGACGGCTTCAGCCGGTCGAGCACGTAGAGCGTGACGTCCATATGCTTTGCGGAACAGGGCACGAACTCGACGAGGTCGTCGTCGAACGCCGCGAACCCGACACGGTCGCGCTGGCGGTGGACCATGTAGGTGAGGCACGCCGCGAGGATGCGGGCGTATTCCAGCTTCGTGATGCCGCGGCTGCCGAAGGCCATCGACTTCGACACGTCGAGCAGGCACGCGAAGTTGGCGTTGGTGTCGGCCTCGTATTCCTTGATGTAGAACCGGTCGGTCCGGCCGAACAGCTTCCAGTCCACGCGGCGGATGTCGTCGCCCGGCGTGTAGCCGCGGTGCTCTGCGAAATCGACCGACGCGCCGAAGTACGGCGACCGGTGCATCCCGTTGATGAAGCCGTCGACCACGGACCGCGCGATCAGCTCGAGGTTGCCCACGCGCGCGAGGACCACCGGGTCCACGAACCGCGCGCCGGACAGCCCTCCTGCCTGTATCTCGTTACGCATTATTCATGCGGGGGGCTTCGCCCCGTCCGCCTCCGCCCTCGTAGGTGCGTGCGAGGGCTGCGGCGAGACCTCGCCGAAGCCGCTGCGCGGCGAAGGCGGGCCGCACCCCCCTACACGCTCGCTACCGCTCGGTCGCCGCGCCCCAATCACATCCCACTCCTCGGCATCGGCACGGCCTCGAGCAGCTTGTCGATCAGCGCGTCGCTCGTCACCCCTTCCGACTGCGCGTGGAAGTTCGTGAGGACGCGATGGCGGAGCACCGG
>JANOJK010000410.1:0-5937 GCA_031408165.1 Acidobacteriota bacterium
GATCGCTCTCTTCTCCGAACCGGTTGCGCGATCGCTCCCGCTCCCACTCGACGCCGGGGCGGCCGGCGCGTGGCAGAAGATCCGGAAGCTGCAGACGACGGCGAGCGCCATGCACACGACCGCGCATCCCGACGACGAGCATGGAGGCTTGCTGGTGATGCTCAGCCGCGGCCAGGGCGCGCGCCTGGCGCTCCTCACGCTCACCCGCGGCGAGTCGGGCGACAACGCCATCGGCTCCGAGCTCTTCGACGGCGTCGGCTTGATCCGGACCGAGGAGCTGTTGATCGCCGGCCGGTACTACGGCGTGGACCGGCAGTACTTTACGTCGGTCGTCGACTACGGGTACTCAAAGCGCCTGGAAGAGGCGCTCCGGAAGTGGGGCAAGGAGCACGTGCTGGGCGAGGTCGTGCGCGTGATCCGGATGGATCGCCCGCTGGTGCTCATTTCGCGGTTCCAGGGCAACCCGCGCGACGGCCACGGCAATCACGAGGCCGCGGGACTGATCACGCAGGAAGCGTTCAAGGCGGCCGGGGATCCGAAAATGTTCCCCGAGCAGCTTGCCGAGGGACTGCGGCCCTGGCAGCCGCTCAAGCTCTACATGGGCGGCGTCCGGGAGAACGAAGACTGGACCATCAGGGTCGACACCGGGACGTACGATCCGGTGCTCGGAGACTCCTACCAGACGGTTGCGCGGCGGGGGCTGTCCTACCAGCGTTCACAGACGAGCGGCAGTTTCAACGCGTGGCCCGGGCCATCGATTGCCTACTACCGGCGTCTCCAGAGCCTCGTCGAGGCGCCGGCGAAGGAAACGAGCTTCTTCGAGGGCATCGACACGACGATTCCGGGCATGTATCGCACGCTGCGGGCGACCGCCCCGTTCAACGCGGGCGCGCTGCTGGCCGCGATCGATCGCGAAGTCACGAGCGCCGCGCGGACGTTCACGATGACCGATCCGTCCGCCGCCGCTCCGGCGCTCGCGCGCGCGCTGGCGGCGACGCGCGCGGCCGCGACCGCGCTGGCGCCGGATGCCGACGTGGCGCACCTGCTGCGTGTGAAGGAAGCGCAGATACAGGACGCGATCGGCGCATCGCTGGGGATCGCGTTCACCGCGGTCGCGCAGCCACCCGGGATCGTCGAACAGGCCGGGCCGTTCGCGGCGCCGGCCACGATGCGGCCCGTTGTCCCGGGGCAGGCCTTCGAGGTCAGGACGCTGTTCACGAATCGCAGCGCGGTCGCCGTGACGTCGCCGAACATCACGCTGACCGGCCAGAGCGGCTGGACCATGACCGCGGAGGGTGCTGCCCCGGCTCGCGCGGCAGCGAACGAGCCGATCGCGCTCACCTTTGCCGTCAGGGCGCCGGACAACGCCCCGCTCACCCGCCCGTATTTCACCCGAACGTCGGTCCAGGAATCGCGCTACGCCGTGGCCGATCGCACGCAGAGGCACCGCCCCTCCGCCGAGCCCGTCCTTTCGGCGCTCGCCCGGTACGAAGTGGGCGGCGTGCCGGTTGACACCCGCGTGCCGGTCACGCGACTCGAGCCCAACCTGCCCTACGGCACCGACACGCGCCTCCTCGACCTCGTTCCCGCGATCGCCGTCACGTTGAGTCCGTCGCAGGCCGTCCTGCCGCTCGCGGCGCCGGACCGGAGGATCACTCTCCGGGCGGAGGTGGTGAACAACCGTGACGGGAAGACCGACGGGATGCTGACGTTGCGACTGCCCGCAGGCTGGACCGTGGCACCCGCGGTCCAGCCCTTCCAGTTCGCGCGGGCTGGGGAGCGGATGTTCTACGCGTTCACCGTATCGGTGCCGTTCATCGAAGACCGCGAGTACACGATCGAGGCGGTCGCGACCGCTGGTGGTCGCGAGTATCGGGAGGGCTACGACGTCATTCGGCACCGTGACCTCGAGACGCGGTACCTCTACCGGCCCTCATCGGTGCGCGTCAAAGGGGTGGACGTCAGGATCGCTCCCGGGCTGACCGTGGGTTACGTGATGGGGGTCGGCGATGACGTCCCGTCAGCGATAGCGCAGCTCGGCGTAAACGTGCAGCTCCTCGGAACGGAGGCGCTGGCGTCGGCGGATCTCGGCAGATTCGCCGCCATCATGATCGGCACGCGAGCGTACGCGGTCCGGGAGGATCTGAAGACCTACAATCGCCGCCTGCTGGACTACGTCAAGGACGGCGGCAACCTCATCGTTCTCTACAACACGCCGTCGGAATTCGCGCCGTCGAGGTACGCGCCGTTCCCTGGAGAGCTGCCGCGCAATGCCGAGGAAGTGTCGGAGGAGGATTCCCCTGTCGAGATCCTGGCTGCGGACGATCCCGTGTTCACCACCCCGAACAAGATCACCGGCGCGGACTTCGAACAATGGGTCGAGCAACGCGGCTCGAAATTCTGGTCCACGTGGGACAGCGCCTACACACCGATGATCTCCGCCCGGGATCAGGGCCAGACGCCGCAGAAGGGGGGCTGGCTGCACGCGAGATACGGAAAGGGGCACTACACCTACTTCGCGTACGCGTTCCACCGCCAGCTTCCCTACGGCGTCACGGGTGCGTACCGCCTCCTCGCGAACCTGCTGTCGTTGAAGTAGGTCGTCACGCCAGCGTGCCGGCTGCCGCCATCTTCATGCGATCGGCAACAAGGGACAGTGGCTCTGGGAGGGCTGATGTCTGGCTAGAAGGTCCTTCGGGCCATCCACTCGCGGTAGAGGGAGTCGTTGACGAGGTAGCGCCCCTGTTCTTTCATGACAATGTCCTGGCGGACCAGGGCCGCCAGGGCGGACTGCACACTGGACGGCCCGGGCAGGCGGTGACGCGACCGCACGTCGGCCGACAGCAGTTCCCGGCCGCTCTCGAGGACAATCGCACGCAGCACGGCGCGCTGGGCCAGTGTCAGCCGCTGCCACGATTCTTCGAACACCATGTGGTGCTGGTTGAGCAGCCGGCTGAGCGTGAGGTGCAGGTCCTCGAGGCCCGCGCTCTTCCGGCCCGCCGCTCTCACATCGTCCCAGGTTTCGTGCGCCAGGCGTTGCACGTCGTACGGCACGTTCTCGGCCAGCTCGACGATCGCGGCGCCGAGGCCGTCCTCGGTGCGGAGTCCGCTGGCTGTGAACCGCGTGTCGATGAACTCCGCGAACGTCTGCTCGTCGATCTTCTCCAGGCGAATCACCGGCCCGGCCTTGTAGAACGGTCTTCGCGGCGTCAGCATCCGCTCCATCAGCGAGGGCTCCGAGCCCGCGAAGACGTAACCGACCGAGCGCTGCTCCTGGACCGCGGCGCGCAGCGCGTGCTCGACGTTCCCGCCGTCGAATGCCGCGACCGCCTGGAACTCGTCGAGCGCGATGGCCATTCGCTGGCGGCGCGCGGCGGCGATTCGGCCCGGCAGCGCAAACACCTCCGCGGCAAGCCTGGCTGTATCGCGCGCGGTCCGGACCGAGGGGAACGCCACGGAGAACCGCGGCTCGGCCCCTGATCCCCCGGCGTCGAGGCGCGTTTCCGGGCGAACCGCGTGGAGCAGCTCGGCCGTCCAGCGCCGAAGCTTGCCCGCCGGTGTCTCGGCGCTGACGAGCGCCCGCGCGTAGGCCTCGAGAAAGGCCACGTAGGAGCTGGAAGCGGCGACCGTCACCTCGACCGTCAGGACCCGCTTCGCGGCGAGCGCCTTCATGACGCCGCGGACGAGCGACGACTTGCCGTAGCGCCTCGGCGAGATGAGGAAGACTTTCTGGCCTTCGGAGAGGTCGCGCTCCAGCCGGTCACGCTCGCGCTCCCGGTTGGCGAAGGCGGCCGCGGTGACGACCTCGCCGTAGATGAACGGGTTGCTCGGGGCCATTATGTCATTATACGTAATGATTACGTCGGATGCGGTAACGCACTCAGCCTTATTGGAGCCCGAGCTTTCGCTTCAGGTACGGCACAGCCTCGGGGAGCGCATCAGCGTCCAGGAAATGACCGCGATCCTCGAACTCGAAGTAGCTGCACTTCAGGCGGGCGGCGACGAATCGTGGCTCCGCGGCGGGGATGTGCGGGTCGTCGACGGAGTGATAGATGGCGATCCACTGCTGGTGTTCCCGGATTCGGTCCCATTGCCACGGCGCGGAGTAATAGCCGCTGCCGGCTTCCCCGCTGTCGCCGAGGTCGGTGTGGCAGACGCCGACCAGGATTGAACCCAGCAGACGGTGCGTCTCCGCGTAGCGCATGGCGGCGACCGCGCCGGACGAGTGGCCGATGAGGATCGTGTTTTCGTCGGCGCCCAGCTCCTCGAGATACGGCAGCCAGAACCGCGCGCGGGCCTTCACGTTATCGGGGAATGTCCGGTTCACGACCGTCAGCCCGAGAGCGGCGCATTCCTGTTCAACCCGTGGATACCAGAAATCACCCGCGGTGCTGCCGCCGTTGCCGTGAATGAGGATGACCTTCACTCCATTAGCATGCGCGATCGAGCGACACTGACTCAGTGCTATCCGGGACTGCCCGCGTGGCTCTCGCCTCGTGGCACGTAAAAGGGATTTTCACGAATGCAGTTCCGATGGAACGTGAGCGGATGTCCCTCGAACGCCGCCTTCATGATCGTTTGCGCCGATTGCGAGCGAAGGTCGAACATGCAGATCGCCACGCACGGGAGGCCGAGCACCGCCGTGCTGACGGTCGCTTCCAGCTTGTAGAACTCCTCCTGCGACGGCCAGCCGTCGCGTCCCACCGCTGCGTTGCCGATGAAACGGACAAAGTGCGCGCCCGCCCCGAGCACACGCTCGAAGTGCCACGCGACGGCCGCGACCGTCGCGTCACACGTGGGTAAAGGGCGCAGGATGGACAGTTGGCCGCGCGCGATCAGCTCCGATGTATCCCACCCTCGCCGTCCGAGGACGCCGAGCATCCGATCGGTGTCGTCGGCGATGCCGAAAATGATGCAGTGATCGGTCCCGCGAAGCCCCGTTTCGACGAAGCCGAACGCCTGATCGAACTCCTCGTCGCTTTCATAGAAGTAGGCGAGATGGTCCCCGCTGAACGCGGTCTCATCGTGAATGCCCAGCTGCACCGGCGCCCGGAATTTTCGATTCAGGTCCATGTTCCCCTCAGTGCCTGGGAGCATACCCGACAAATCCCGTCAGCGGCCGGCGGTGGACAGCCTGAACGCGGCCATCTCCTGGCCGTTGCGGACCAGCAGGAGGTCGCCGATCACCACCGGGTGGTTCCAGGTCTTACCCTCGATCGCCGGCACTTTCGCGGCGACCTCGCTGAACTGATCGGGAGTCGCCTTCACGAGCGCCAGCTCCCCCTCCTCCGACATCACCAGCAGCAAGTCCTGGTCGGCGAGCAGGACGAGTTGACCGCTGCCATAGCGTCCCCCCTTCCACTTGCGGGCGCCGTCCGTGAGGTCGATGCACGAGAGGATGCTGCCGTCGAAGCCGAAGGCATGCCCCTTGTGAACGACGAAGTCGTTGAAGTACGCCTTCAGCCCGCGCGACGTCCAGCGCTCTTCAGCCGTCCATCCGGAGGCGCGGTGGGCGATCGCGAGGCGGCGCATGCCAATTCCGCCCATGGCATCGCCGGCGGCGATCAGGATGTCGCCGTCCACGGTGGCCGGCTGGACGATGCCGATGGCAGATTGCCATAACGGGTGCTGCCAGAGCACCGCGCCGTCGGCGGGTGCAAAGCCGGTCGCACCGCCTCCGCTGAGCAGCAGGATCTGCGTGACGCCGTCGATCGTCGTCAACTGCGGCGAGCTGTAGCCCCCGCCGCCGGACGACTTGACCCACCGCGGCTTTCCGCTGGCGGCGTCGTAGGCAACGAGCCGCCCGGAGGCGGCAACCATCACCATGTCGCCGACCACCAGCGGTGAGCTCGCGATGCCCCAGCCCGGGATCGTCACGCCGGTGTCGGTCACGGCATTGCGCGACCATGCGACCGCGCCGCTACTGGCGTCGAGCGC
>JANOJK010001179.1:0-6043 GCA_031408165.1 Acidobacteriota bacterium
ATTGCGGGCACGCTCGGCAAGGGGCCGTCGGTCATTCCGATCACCATCACCCTCGACAACGGGCAGGCGCCCAAGCGCACCTTCCGTTACACGACGGTCAACGACCAGCTCTTCACCCCGCTGCTGACCTACGTCGCGCTCTTCAACACCCTGGGCAACTACGAGCGGCAGTTCGGCGCGATGACCTTCACCGTCAAGGGCAAGGCGACCTTCGATAAGCATGCGGACCTCGCCTACGAGGACATCTTCACCGGCGACGGCACGATTCCCGCGGCCTCGGCGTATGTCGCCGGCCCGATCACGATGCTGCTCGCCAACGACGTCGAGCCGGTGACGCTGAAGGGGGTCGAGCTCGCCATCGCCACCTCCGAGGAATCACGGTCCGCGACCATCGAGCGCGTCTGGCTCGACGAGGTCCGGCCGCGCGCCGGGCGAACGGTGCCGCTCAAGGTGCTGACGCGCAGTTACCGCGGCGCCGAGAAGATTTCGACCATCCCGATCGAGATTCCCGCGAACGCCTCGGGGCAGCTGACCGTGATGGTGACCGACGGCAAGCAGCTCAATCAGATCGAGCAGCGCGAGCTGCGGCGCAGCGTGCAGCCGACGAGCGTGGCGCAGATGATCAAGCTGCTGAACCAGTCGCATCGCAACAATCGCGTCTACGTGCGGCTCCTCACCGGCACGCCCGGCGCCGTCGTCAACGGCGAAGCGCTCCCGTCGCTGCCCCCTTCGGTGCTCGCGGTCCTCGAAGGCGATCGCAGCGGCGGCAGCTTCACGCCGATCCGCAGCGCCGCACTCGGCGAGTGGGAGCTCGCCATGGATTCGGCGATCAGCGGCACGCGCGTGCTCACGATCGACCTCGACGGCCGCCCTGGTAGACACTGATGCTCAAACGAATCGGTGTGGCGGTGATGGCGGCCCTCGCCGCATCGGCGGCCCTTCTTGCCTCGACGCCGACCTTCTGGACGGTGTCGACGCAGCCGGATTTCCTCAAGGGAGACGTCGAGAACCTGTCGATCGACAGCGATGGCCGCGTGTTTCTCGGGCCGGTGACGGCGCAGGTGGCGGAGACCTCCGCTCCCTTTCTGTGGACGGTCCTGGCCGGGACCGACGGCACGCTATGGGCCGGCACCGGCAACGAGGGCCAGGTCCTGAAGATCGCGCGCGACGGCAAGACCTCGACCTTTTTCGACGCGCCCGAGATGGAGGTCCACGCGCTCGCCCCCGCGCCGGACAATGGTCTCTACGTCGCCACCTCGCCGGACGGCAAGATCTACCAGGTCGCGGCGGACGGCACGTCGAAGACCTTCTTCGATCCCGACGACAAGTACATCTGGTCGCTCGCCGCCGGGCCTGACGGCGCGCTCTTCGCCGCCACGGGCGAGAAGGGCAACATCTACCGGATCACTCCCGACGGCAAGGGCTCGCTCTTCTACAAGACGAACACGACGAACGTCATGGCCCTGGCGGTCGACAAGAGCGGCAACCTGATCGCGGGCACCGAGTCTCCCGGCCGCATCTTCCGTATCGACAAGGCGGCGAAGGCGTTCGTGCTGGTCGACTCGCCGTTCAAGGAAATCCACGCGCTGAAGCTCGCCGCCGACGGTACGATCTACGCGGCCGCGTTCAGCGGCGCCCCCGGCGGCGAGGACCGCCCGGCCCCGACCATCTCGACCAGCCCGGAGCTGCCGCCGCGCGCGCCGGTGCCCAGCGTCTCCGCCGAAATCACGGCGATCACCGTCGTCGACGCCACCTCCGGCATGCCCTCCGGAGCGGCGTCGAGCGGCCCGCGATCGCGGAATGCGAAAGGGGCGATCTTCCGCATCCGTCCCGACGGGTTGTGGGACACGCTGTGGGAGGCGACCGACGATTGGCCGTTCGATCTGCTGATTGAAACGAATGGGTCCGTCCTCGTCGGCACCGGCAAGGAAGGCAAGATCTTCCGCCTCGCCGGGGACCCGGCCCGCGCCACGCTGCTCGCGCGCGTGCCGGCGCGGCAGGTCACGTCCCTCATCCGCGACACCGCCGGCCGCATCGTCGCCGCGACGAGCAATCCGGGGAAGGTGTTCTCGCTGGCGTCCACGCAATCAGCGACCGGGACGTACAGCTCCGATGTACGCGACGCCGGCACGGTGGCCACGTGGGGTGCGATCCGCTGGCGCGCAGCGGCGAAGCCGGGCGAGGTCGAGGTGTTCACCCGCTCGGGCAACACCGCGACACCCGACGAAACATGGAGCACCTGGTCGAAGGCGTACACCGAGGCGAACGGCGAGCGCATCGCGTCCCCCAACGCGCGGTACCTGCAGTGGCGCGCGATCCTGAAGGGCGGGACTGCCTCGCCGAAGCCCGCCGGCGATCCGTCGCGTGCGGAGGTGGGGCCGGTGCTGACGTCGGTCACCACCGCCTATCTGCCGCGCAACCTCCGGCCGATGGTGACGAGCATCACCGTTCATCCGCCGGGCACCGTCTTCCAGCGCCCGTTCTCGACGGGCGAGCTCGAGATCGCCGGCTTCGAGGACAACACGTCCGACGGCCGGAACCCCGCGCAGCCAAACCAGCCGTCTCCCTCGACGCCGGCCCCCAGCGCGCCCGCGCTCGGCCGCAAGGTGTACCAGAAGGGGCTGCAGACGTTCGTCTGGAAGGCGGAGGACGAGAACGACGACCGGCTGCAGTACGACGTGTCGTACCGGCGCGAGGGAGACACGGCGTGGAAGGCCCTGAAGCGCGGGCTGTGGGACCCGATCGTCGTCTGGGACACGACCTCGGTGCCGGACGGCACCTACTACGTCAAGGTCACCGCGACGGACGGGCCGTCCAACGCACCGGCCACGTCGCTGCCGGGCGAGTTCGAGAGCGTCAGCTTCGACATCGACAACACGCCGCCCGCCGTCGACGTGAAATCGGCAACACGCGCGGGCGCGGGCGCGACGGTCAAGTTCGCCGTCCGCGACGAGCAGTCAGCCGTTCTGCGCGTGGAGTATTCGCTGGACGCCAGCCGCTGGCGCGTCGCCTATCCGGTGGACGGAATCCCCGACTCGCGGAGGGAAGAGTTCGACGTGACCCTGGACGACGCGGACGCGGCGCGGTCGATCATCATCCGCGTCACCGACGCGATGAACAACGTCGCGACGGCGGTGGCGGAGATAAAGCGGCTGTAGTTCGGAGTCCTTCGCAGCCTGAGCCACCAGCCACCGACTACGCACCCCTGACTGCTAACTCCCCACGACTCTGCTCGTCGGCTTCACCGTCAGGTGTTCGACCACCCACACGAGATTCACCGCGATCGGATCGGCGCCGTAGCGGGCCGGCTCGAGGCGGCCGCGGGAGATCTCGCTGATCAGATCCGTGACGTGGCGCTCACCGCGCCCTTCCCCGAGCGCTTCCAGTCCCGAGATGTTTCCTTCGCGGGTGATCACCGCGGCGAAGGCGAGTATCAGCTCCCCTTCGGCGCCCGATCGTTCGAGCGAGGCCTTCACGATGCCCTCTTCCGGCACGGAGGGGAACTGGATCATCAGGCTGTCCATGCTCGCGGGATTGAGGTTGGATCCTGACGGTGCGGCCATCGTGGTAATCAGGGCGCGCAGCGAATCCTCGCGCTCCGGGGACGCGTACTGGAGCATGCTGAGCACCACGGCCCCGCACAGGAACGTGGCGGCGGTCGAGGCGAGGCCGATCCACACCAGGTGCATGTCGTCGAACGTGCGCCCCATCCGCGCCAGCCAGGCCTCGTTGGCCTCGGCGCGCATGCGGCCGATCACGCCGGGCCGGACTCCCGTCCAGTCGTCGGAGGGTCCCGGCGCGGCCGCCAGGCGCAGCGCCGACGAGATGCGCTCGTAGGCGCGGAGCTCAGCGAGGCACGCGTCGCAGGCATTCAGGTGCCCCTGGACGGCAATCCGCTTCTGGACAGGCAACTCGCCGTCGTGAAAGTCCCCGAGGCGCCGCCGCACCGCCGAACAGGTCAGTTCGGTCATACGTCCCTCAGTTGTGCGCGGAGCCCTCCGCGGGCCCGCGCCAGGCGCGACTTCACCGTCCCGACGGCAATCCCGAGCGAGAATCCGATCTCGTCGTAGCTCAAGCCGTCAATTTCGCGCAGAACGATGGCGGTTCTCTGGTCGAACGGGAGCCGATCGAGCGCCACGCGGATGCGCTCCGCGAGGAACTTCTGCCCCACCACCCGGTCGGGCCCGCTGTCCACCGTCTCCGGCAGGTCGCCGTGCTCCTGGATGTGCTGATCCAGCGAGACCTGCTGCGCCTTGTGCCGCCGGCGCCACCACCGCTGCCGGTTGCGCGCCTGGTTCACGACGATGCGGTAGATCCAGGTCCGGAGGCTCGAGTGCCCGCGGAACGAATGGACCGTGCGGAAGACGCGGAGGAACACTTCCTGCGAGAGGTCGAGCGCTTCGTTGTGGTCGTTGAGGAGGTTCAGCGACAGCTGGTAGACCATCCGCTGGTGCTCGGCGACCAGCTCGGCGCACGCGTCCTCGTCGCGCGCGGCACATCGCTGAATGAGCGAGGCTTCGCGACCGTCGACGTCGGTCCAGGTGATGGCGCGCACGGGTTTCACGGACAGCTCTCCGCCCATAGTAGCACTGCCCCCTCGGGTCAGTTAGAGTCCGCGAAACGGGGAAAGTTCCTCCTGTTAAGATTGAGGCTCATGAAACGGGTCCTGGCCGGGCTGGTGCTCCTCGGGTTGAGCGCCGCAGGGGGGTACGGCTACACCCTCAGCGAGCGCGAGCGGACGTACCGGCAGCTCGTGGCGGACGGCGACGCGGCCCTGGCGCGGGACGACATGTCCGCGGCCATCGAGGCCTTCAGCGGCGCGATCGCCCTCAGGGACGACTTGATGGTCGGATACCTGAAACGGGGTCAGACCTACCGCCGCCGCGGGGAGTTCATGGCCGCCATTCGCGACCTGCGGCGCGCGTCCGACATCGACCCCGCGGCCACGCGCCCCCTCGAGGAGCTCGGCGATGCCTACCTGGCTGACGCCCCGCACCGCTACGCCGCCGCCGCGGACCGGTTCCGGGCGTACGTGAGGCTGGACAACCGCGCGCCGCGCGTCCTCTACAAGCTGGCCTTCGCACGCTATAACGACGGCCACGCCAGCGAGGCGATCGACGCGCTGCAGCGCGCCATCGCGCTCGACGAGCGCTTCGCGGAGGCCTACTACCTCCTCGGCCTCTGCCAGCGGGACGCGCAGCGCCTCGAGGCCGCCCGCACCGCGCTCGAGCGGTCGATCGAGCTCCAGCCCGCGCTGCTGCACGCGCGGGAGCAGCTGGCGGACCTCTATGGCGCCCTCGGCAGGCCCGACAGCCGCCTGACGCAGCTCGAGGCGCTGACCGCGCTCGACCCGGGTCCCTCACGCGCGGTCACGCTGGGGCTCGCGTACGCGCGGGCCGGACAGACCGAACACGCCGTGCTGACGCTCGGTCGCGCCGCCGAACGGTATCCCGAACATCCGTACGCCTACGTCGCCCTCGGGCGCGTCTGGCTGGAGATTGCCCAGGACCGCAGCGACCGCGTCGCGCTCAGCAAGGCCATCGGCGCGCTCGAAGGGGCCGTCGGGAGCGACGACAGCAGCGAAGCGCTGACGCTGTTCGGCCGGGCGCTGCTGATGGCGTCCGACGAGGAGAGCGCGGAGCGCATGCTGCAGGACGCCACGCAGAAGCGGCCGGTCGAGCCCCTGTCCTTCTATTACCTCGCCGCCGCCGCCGAACGCCTCGGCCACTACGCCGTCGCCCGCCAGGCGTTGCTCGACTACGAGGCGTTGCGGGGGGACGAAGCCGACGCGCGCCGCCGCAGCGCTTACGCCGTACGCCTGGGGGATCTCTCGCTCCAGCTGAACGACCCCGCGGCCGCGGCGACGTACTTCCTTCGCGCGGCCGAGGGGGCCGACGCCCCGCTCCTCGCGCGCGCCGCCGACGCCCAGTTGCGTGCCGGCGACAAGGACGCCGCCCTCGCCACAGCGACGAAAGCGCTCGAAAAGGATCCGAAGAACGCGCTGGCGCGTACCGTGGAGCGCCGCGCTCTGCGCATGTAGCGC
>JANOJK010001231.1:0-2581 GCA_031408165.1 Acidobacteriota bacterium
CGATCGTGGTCCTCGATGCGCAGCAGAACCTCGGCGCCCGAGCCCCACACGTACTCCGCGTTCAGCACATGCCCGAGATGGAGCCAGCCGGTGGGGGCCGGCGCGAACCTGGTGCGCACGGCACGATGCTACTCCTCCGGCGTGGCCGCACGTCGCTTCTCTGGCGGGCTCGGCATCATCGCGATTAGCGGCTGCCGCCGCGGCGATAGCGGCTGCCGCCGCGGCGATGGCGGCTGCCGCCGCGGCGATGGCGGCTGCCGCCGCGACGGGCGCCGGGGACACGGCGTCCCCCCGTGCTGCCGGCCCTCGAAATGCATCGTCGCCAACGTCGTCGATCAGGCCGGCTCCCCGTCCCGGCCCTGTTCGTGACCATCGCCAAACGCGACGGAGAGAGATCGAGTTGGCTCGGGCGGACCGACGCCGCGGCGCTACTTCCGTACCGTCAGCAGGAAGATGCGCGAGGCCGACGATGCTGACTCTGACTCCGTCGCCGTGAGCTCCGAGTACCACGCCCCGGCGCTTCTCGGCGTGCCGGTGATCTGGCCTGACGCGGTCAGGGTCAGGCCCGGCGGCAGCGCGCCGGCGGATACGTTCCATGTCGCCGGGCGCGACGATTGCAGCGCGATCGAATAGGCCGACTTCACCTTCGCATCCGGCAGGGCGGTGGTCACGATCTCGAGCGGCGGCTCGGGCGCCGGCTCCTCGTCTGCAACGATCGGTTTCAGCTGCAGCAGGAACACATCCTGACGGGCGCGCTCCCCGGCGGGTCCCTTCGGGTCGGTGCCCAGCGACTTTTCCCAGTTCGACGTGAAGAGCACCCAGCGGCCATCGCGCGAGACGTTCGCCCGTGGCAGGTACCAGAACGACACGCCCTCCGGCGAGTCGTCGTTCCGCACATCGCTGCGATGATGCGCGAGGCGCGCCACTTCAGCGCCGCCGTCGCCGACATCCGTCTGGATGGCCAGGATCTCGTCGTCCCACGCGCGCCATGCGGCCGTGTTCGCGCTGTGGCGATAGGTGGCCGTGATGAACGGCACGAGCCGGTCGCGGCGCGCGTTGTTCCAGGTCGGATGGTCCGACAGGTAGATCTCCTTGGGCGTCATGATCGGCGTGATCAGATCCCTCGAGACGAGCGGGGACGAGAGCGACCGGATCTGCCACTGCCCGGCGTCCCACGCGGTCGAGGTGCAGCAGTCCTTGTTCACGCCGATGCCGTACCCGAAGGCGTCGTGGCCCGCGGAACGCGCCGTCAGGATCGGCATCGGTGTGATGACGTTGGCCAGGGTATCCCACGTGTAGACCTGGGGCGCCTTCCTCGGCGCCGCGAGATCGACACTGGTCGGATAGAGCATCACGTAGCGCCCGCTGCGGTCGATGGTCGCGTGGTGCAGGTTGAAGTTGAGCAGTTCCGGCGCGGGCCGGCCGTCGAGCGTGGAGGCGACGGTATCCAGCAGGCGCCGCCGCTGGGGATTCGCGTAGTCGAAGACGACCACATACCGGTGACGGTCCTGCGCGGTGCCGCCGAAGAACGCCATGATCCGTTCCGTCGGTCCCGCGCTCGACGCAATCCCGCCGACATACGTGCCCGTCAGGTTCGGCGCCAGCGTGTCGAGATCCAGGAGGCGCGTGTACTCACCGCTTCCGAAATCGTACTGGTCGATCGTCCGCAGCGACGCGCCCGGCGCCGTGAGGCTGCCGTAGATGACGGAGTTGTTGACGAAGCTGAATTGGGGCTCCATGTAGAACCGCAGCGTTTCCAGGCGCCCGAAGCGCCCGGTGGCCGTGTCGAACGCGAAAGGAATCATCGCGCCGCCGTTCGACACCACGTAGAAGTACGAGCTGTCCACGCTCCAGGCATTCTGGTGGGTGGCCGAGGGCGTGCGGAACGACCGGTCGGTCGCGTCGGACCGGGTGAATCGGTCGGTGACGCGCCAGATGCGGGAGCCGAACACCGGATCGTTGAACGAGAACCCCGCCGCACCGAGCTTGATCGCTGCCGGCTTCGCGCGCGGGCCGCGATCGGTGACGCCGGTATAGGAGACCGCTGCCTGCGCGAGTACCGCCGCGAGCACCGCCGTCATGAACATGCACTCAGTTTAGGGCCCCCCGGCCGGGCCGTGAAACAGCTGGGCTGTTTGGAGTTCCATGGTCACGGGTCACCGCCAGGGCTCACGTTGACGCTCGACGGTTGCCCTTCGCCGAGGCCGACAACGGTAACCGCTTACTGTCACCCTTCCCGCAAGACCCGCGCGGGATCGATGCGCGAGCCGCGGCGGGCTTCTTGACCGTTTCGGTGCCACTCACGATCGGCAGTATGATTCCTGATCTTTATGGCCTTTCAGGGCGTGTATTCCATTATCCCGACGGCATTTACGGATGCCGGGGATCTCGACGCGCCGAGCCAGCGGCGGGTCGTTGACCTCTTCATCGAGAAGGGGGCCAACGGGCTGACCGCGCTCGGTGTCACCGGCGAAGTGGCGCGGCTCGAGGAGCACGAGCGCGCGACGGTGCTCGGGGTCATCGTGAAGCACGCCGCCGGGCGTGTCCCGGTCATCGCGGGCACGTCGGCCGAAGGCACGCG
>JANOJK010001237.1:0-6851 GCA_031408165.1 Acidobacteriota bacterium
GGCAGAACCAGGGCGAGAACGAGCACGGATAACGTGAGCATGATGTAGCGCCCTCCCCAAACGGACCGCGAGAGTTTCATTCAGCCTCCTGCTCCAGTGCAACTGGATTGTGGAGACCCGTAGGCAATTGGTGAGCCAACACGCTGTCAGCTACTTACAGTCATTCGATCGGCACGGCGGGTAGCGAAGACTCATCTGCCCGAATTGCTGGACCTTCCGAAGTGCACATGGGTCCCTGACGGGTAACGCTATTCCCGCGGTCGGACCTTCCCGGCCAGGTTGCCGCGCAACTGTGACGTGTGCGATCCTGCGCGACGCGGAGAACGGCACGTTATTTCTGGACCACATTGAGGCGCTGCCGAAGGATGCGCAGGAACTCCTGCTCATTGTCCTTCTGGACGAAGATCACCATGTCGAGACACGCTTGCTCTCCGGTACTCGTGACTCAATGGCATTCCTATCGGTCTACACCAGCGGTCAGTTCTCGTCCAGATTGTTCTACCCTTTCCAGACAGTGGTGATCCCGGTCCCGTGACCGGGACCAAATGAGAGACAATGCCCGCGGTGAAAGGTGGTTGCGACCTCGACGCCTGGAGAGCCGGCCGGCCGATCTGTCATTGGCGCCTTCCACCTCTATGACGTTAGGCCTCAGAACACTCTCCCTCACCACCAACCGACCCTCGGAGGTTCTATGAAGCGAGTCACTGGCATTGGCGGCATCTTCTTCAAAGCCAAAGACGCCCCGGCACTACAGGCTTGGTACAAGCGGCACCTCGGAATCGATGTCCAGGAATGGGGTGGCACAGCTTTCACCTGGACCGACGCTGAAGGTAAGCCGGTTGCCGGAACAACCATCTGGTCGATAGGTTCGGCGCAAGGTGACCTGTTTGCGCCCAGTACTGCAACTTTCATGGTTAATTACCGGGTGGAGGATCTCCACGCCCTGGTTAAGGTTTTGCGCGAAGAAGGCTGCAACGTTCTCGAGAAGATCGACGATTCCGAGTACGGGAAGTTTGCCTGGGTCATCGATCCGGAAGGAAACAAGGTAGAACTCTGGCAACCGCCTGCGGGCCAATGACCAGGGGCCGTCGGCCTCAGCCCGAATCTGCGGCTTGACCCCGCAGCTGAGCGCGTTCACCAAGAGTGAACAGCCACAACGCGCGGAGCTCCCGAATCTTCGCCGATGACGACAGCAGACACGACAATCTGAACGTTCCGATGTTCGGCGTTGGGCTGGAGACGCTCGACCGAGTCGAGGCAGTCAACATCGACGAGACATTCCGCCGCGGCTTTCGTACCCAGTACAAGCCCGGAGACGGTGAGAACCGAATGACCCGTGGCTGGATCCTGCACTCGCGTGATCAGGCCATACGTGGTCGTGACCCGTTTCAGGAGTCGGCTGGCATCACCGGCTCGCCACTGACGATCGCCGGGCCGATCCCGATCGCGGATGTAGTTCCCGTTGTCATCAGATGCCAACTGGAAACGAAGGCCCTCGCTCAATCGCAGTGTCCACGGATTGTTGAAGCCTCCGATCAGCACGACGGGGCCGTCTCGCAGATCTTTGAGCTCAGTCGCGGCAGGCCGTCGAATGCGGAACGACTTCCCCTTCGACGCGAGTTCTCCCGCGAGCAATGCCAGAGTGACCGAATCGGTGTATCGCACCGAACTGCTGCGAAGGAAGTCCTGGATCGTCAGTTCGTCGGGCCCTGTGCGAACCGCGTGGTCGTCCCACCCTGCGCGGCCGCTGGGGTCGCCGATGCAGATGAGCACTGGCGCGGGCGACGCGAGGAGGGGCGACCAGAACCGAGCCGCCGCGTCGGTATCCGATGTCCGCCAGACGCCCGAGAAAAGAAGAGCTACCAGCACCACGACTGACACGGCGGCCGCGACCGTCGCCGCGATCCAACGGCCAGTACGTGATCGGCCTGATTCAGCACTGGCGACCGACAGGTCCGCAGGTGCCTCGACCACGGGTGCCGGCGGCGGGACGAACTCGGGTACGTACGAGCCGGACTGAAACGCAATCACGGTTTCTGACGCATGCTCAGGCGCCTGGTAATACTGCGTCAACCGCTTTCGGACTTCTGCCGCGGTCATGCGGACGACTGGATCCTGGCTGGTGTCGTACGAGGGATCTCGTCCGAAGACCTCGTGCCCGATCGTCCGCTCCTTCAACGCTCCGCTCGCTCCGAGCGCGTGCTCAACGGTGAACTGCAGAAAGGCGGGAAATCGCTTGCTGTTTCGAAACAGCGTGCTCGAGAGGATGCGTCCCAGCTGTTCGCGGATCGCCTCCTTATCGGCGTTGGTTACCGGCGTCCAAGGAGCGTTCGGTTCGGCGTCGAATGCTGGCGGCTTCTGCTCGTCGGTCATCGAGGAATTAGACGACTGCCGCCGCCTGGCAATTTCCAACGTTAACGATGAAGTCTGTTCGACCGTGTCAATGACGTGAAGATCAGCGCAAAACCGGTATCGATACCTTAGTTTACAGGCCGGAAGGCTGTCCTCTAAAGCTCACACGAACAGCGGTTTGCGTCATGACAGGCGTCCGCTACCTGAAAGTGCTTGGTGGCAAACGCCAGACGCGCGCAAGGTGGCGGGTGCATGCCTCTGATCACGTGCGTGGTGTGCCAGCTCGAGCGTACGACGGAGGGCACTCGCCAGGGAGTCGCGCGCGCGCCCCGAGGCTGGAAGATGCTGCGTAGCCAGCCGCATTGTCCAGCCTGTAAACGTGCGGCGTTCTCGCTGCGCGCTCTCATCCTGCCGGTTGCCAAACCGGAGGGCGCGTCGTGGGCTGAGCTTCGTGCACACCTGCGATCGCTCTGGGTCGAGACGACGCGCTGCGCGAACTGGATGGTGTCGGAGTTGTACGCCCGCGACGTCAGAAGGGGTGCGAGCGACGAGAAGCTTCCGCCGATGCCGTACGTGTACCTGTACCCGGAAGCGCGGACCCTGTTTCCATCGCTGTCGGCGCAGGCGCTGGCCGCCCTGGCTCAAGACATCCAACGTCGATATCGAGCGCGTCGATCGGAACTGCTGTGGTTCCGTTCGGCGTCCCTGCCGACGTACACGTATCCGGTCGGCCTGACGATCCCCACTCAGGCCTGGTCACTCGAGCAACGGGACGGCCGATGGGCGGTGTCGGTGCGGCTGGGCGACGCCCGGTGGGTCCTCGTACTGCGTGGCGGTGCTGGCATGCACCGACAGTCACGGCGGCTGGTGCAATTGGCTGCCGGTGAGGCAGAGCGTGGATCACTGACGATCTATGAACAGGTCGCGGCCGGGCCGTCGCACCGCGACGCGGCCACCGCCGGTGGCAGCAGGGTCATGGTCAAGATCGCCGCCTGGCTTCCCAAGGCCCGTGCTGCTGCCGGCGCGGGTGTGATGCATGCCCGGACGGCGCCGGACGCTGTTCTCACCAGTGGATCGCGGTGGCGGATCGACCCCGCCCCCATCCGGGGCGTACTGGCCGCCGAGGAGCGACGGCGCACGTCGATCCTCACCAACCTCCAGATTGCGCGTGCCCATTCCGCGCAACGGCGGGGCGGTATCGAGCGCGCGTTGCGGGAGCTATCGAGGCGCTCGCAACGGAGGCTCGCCGAGGCGTGTCGGACCTACGCGTCTCATCTCGCGGAGCACGCGCTCGCTCGCCGCGCCGGGGCCGTTCACTACGACGACAGCGTTCGACCGGCGCTTCCTCACTTTCCCTGGGAGCAACTCCGCCGGCGCATCGCCGAAAAGCTGGAAGAACGCCGGGTCGAGTTCGTTCATGTGAACAGTGGCGCCACGGCCGATTCGCTCCGCACGGTGGCGCGGGAAGGTGGCGGCGAGCACGCCGCCTGAGCAATCAGCCTCCGCCAGGCTGGACGGTGAGCAAGGCTCGACACGCTGGCCGGTCGATGCCCCTCGCCAGACGCGGACAAGCGTCGGGGATATGGCAGGCTGCTGCCCCGCTCCCGAAGAGCTCGCGGTTGATCGCGGCTTTGCGGGTGGTTCGGCAGCCAGTTCCGCGTAAGATGGGGTTCAGGGAGGAAAGCAGATGCACAAGTGGCGAATCTGGACGGTAATGACGGTCGTTCTATGCCTCGCGGCACACACCGCGGGCAGTCAGGTCTTATACGGAAGCATCGTCGGTACGATTGTGGACCCTCAGGGATCGGCTGTCCCGGGGGTCACGCTTGTCGCTATGAATACCGGGACTGGCGCGAAGGTAGAGGCCGTAACGGACGAAACCGGCAACTACACACTGCGAAACCTGCTGCCCGGTGTCTATGACGTGTCCGCGTCGCTGTCCGGATTCCGCGAGCATCAGGAGAAAGCCGTCAACGTCATTGCCGGAAATCCGGTTCGCGTGAACGTCAAGCTGGTGATCGGTTCGGTCAGCGAAGTCGTCCAGGTGACCAGCGAGCAGACGCTGTTGCAGACCGACAAAGCAGATCTGCACACCGAGCTGGGGCCGAAGGAGATCGTCAACCTTCCGCTGAATACATACCGCAACTATCAGTCGCTGATGAATCTCGTACCGGGGGCGACGCCGGTGCAGGAGCAGAACGCCACGATCGACACGCCGGGCAAGTCGCTCCGCACGTGGGTGAACGGCACGCAGCCGAACAGCAACGCGACGCGCATCGACGGCGCCGTGTCGGTGAACATCTGGCTGCCGCATCACGTGGGCTACATCCAGCCGGCGGAAACGATCGAGTCGGTGAACGTGTCGACCAATTCCTTCGACGCCGAGTACGGGATGGCTGGCGGCGCGGCCTCGACCGTGATCACCAAATCCGGGACCAACAAGCTGAAGGGCTCGGCGTTCGGGTTCCGCAATCAGGACGAGTTCAACGCCAACTCGTTCAACAACAACGCCTTCAATCTGCCCAAGGATCAGCTGTCGCGCAACACCTACGGCGGCACGCTCGGCGGGCCGCTCATGAAGGATCGGCTGTTCTACTTCGGCTCGCTCGAACGCTACGCGGAGCGGCGCCAGCTGCGCCAGAACCTGACGGTGCCGACGGCCAAGATGCGGCAGGGTGACTTCAGCGAGGTCGCGGCGGCCTACCCGGCGTTTCGCCTGTACAACCCGTTCACTGGCGGCGCCGGCGGCGTCGGCCGCTCGGAGTTTGCGAATTTCGCGATTCCGTCAAACCTGATCGACCCGATCGCTCGCGCCCTCATGGCCTACTATCCGGCGCCGGATCCGGCGCGCGACATCAACTCGAATCAGCTGTTCGACGACTTCACGCGCACGGTGCCCTTCCGCATCGATCGCGACAACTACGACGCCAAGCTGACGTTCCAGCGCAACGCCGGGCACGCCCTGTGGAGCAAGTTCTCGATGCTCGATGCCGCGGTGAACGACAACTTCATTCTTGGCTTCGAGAACGGGAGCCTCGGTGACACCAAGGTTTACGTCGCGACCGCCGGCCACACCTGGACGCTCAGCCCGACGCTGCTGCTCGACGGCAACTTCGGCGCGAACATCCAGAACCAGACCGTGACCGGTCCCGACTACGGCAACAACTTCGGGCTCGATCTTGGCATCCGCGGGGTGAACCAGACGGACGACATCCGTGCGAGCGGGCTGCCGACCTTCGAGAACGGCTACACCATCGGCAGCACGCCGAACTGGATGCCGCTTTTCCGCAAGGAGCGCAGCTACACGTTCAGCTCGGCAATCACGAAGGTGCTGCCCGGGCACGACGTGCGTCTGGGCGTCGACGTGGTGCACCATCGACTGAATCACCGCCAGGCCGAGTTCGGCACCTACGGTCTGAAGGGCGGCTTCGGCTTCAGCAACCTGACGACCGGCATCCCCGGCTACACGTCGCCGGGCTGGAACAACTTCGCGGGCTTCCTGCTGGGTCTCCCGTCCTCCTATTCCAAGGACGTGCAGCCCGAGGAGATGACCGGCCGTGAGTGGCAGAGCGCGATCTATTTGCAGGATCGCTGGACGGTGAACAGCAAGATGACCGTGGCCGCCGGACTTCGCATCGAGCACTACCCGCTCATGCGGCGCGCGGATCGTGGTATTGAACGCCTTGATTACGACACGTTCACGATGCTGCTCGGCGGGCTCGGCGATGTCCCGGACGATGTCGGAATCAATTTGAAAAAGTGGTACCTCGCGCCGCGCGTGGGCACGATGTACCGGCTGTCGGAGAACCAGGTCCTGCGCGCCGGCTACGGCCGCACGATCAATCCACTGCCGTGGTCGCGGCCGATGCGCGGATCGTTCCCGTTCGACATCGCCCTGGGCCAGAGCGCGGATCAGTTCGGCTGGGTCGGCACGCTTGCGCAGGGCATCCCGAACGTCCCGGTTCCCGATCTCAGCTCCGGGCGGGTGAAGCTGCCGCAAGGCATCTTCGTCCGATCGCCGAATCCGAACGACGTGGACCGTGGCGTGATCCAGCAGTGGAACCTCGCCTACGAGTACCGTTGGCCGTGGCAGATCGCGACGGAGTTCGCCTACGTCGGCACGCGCACCGACGGCGGCTACGCCGACTTGAACATCAACTACGGCACACCGGGGGGCGGCAACGCTTCGCGGCAATTCTTTGCCGTCGCCGGTACCACCGCGATCAACGACTGGGCGGCGCGCACGAAGAGCCGCTACCACGGGCTGCAGGTTGCCATCAACCGCCCGTTCAGCGGTGGGCTGCTGTTGAAGGGCGCGTATACGCTCAGCCGGTCCAGGAACATGACGTCGAACGACGAAGACGGCTGGACGACGCTCGACTACAACAGCCCCCTCGTTTACGACCTGAACTACGCGATCGCGGGGTTCGATCGGACGCACGTGTTCCAGATGGGCTTCGTCTATGAACTCCCCTGGCTGAGGAACGCGACAGGGGTCA
>JANOJK010000034.1:0-3272 GCA_031408165.1 Acidobacteriota bacterium
CGCAGGGACACGCCCTCTGGCAGCGCGTCTTCAAGCAGGTCGCGTCCGAGTATCCGGGCCTCCAGGCGACGCACTACTACATCGACGCGCTCGCGATGTACATGGTCCTCGACCCGGGGCAGTTCGAGGTCATCGTCACCAACAACCTCTTCGGCGACATCGTCACCGACCTTGGCGCGACGTTCCAGGGAGGGCTGGGGATGGCGGCGTCGGGGAATCTTCATCCGGGGCGGACGTCCATGTTCGAGCCGGTGCACGGCTCGGCGCCGAAGTTCGCGGGGAAGAACGTCGCCAATCCGATCGGCGCCATCGCGTCCGCGGCGCTGATGCTCGAGACGCTCGGACTGCCGAAGGAAGCCGCCGCCATCGATGCCGCGATCCTGAAGGCCGTTCGCGAGAACCAGGTCACCGCGGACATCGGGGGCACGCTTGGCACCCGCGAGGCGGGTACGTACGTGGCTAACGGCATCCCCAGTAAGCCCGACCTTTAGGTCGGGCGTGCGCGAACGAGCTGGTTTGCTGGTTAGCGAGCTGGTTGCTGGTTAGCGGACGCCGGCCTTCAGGTCGGGCGTGCTCGAACGAGCTCGTTGCTGGTTAGCGGGACGGGACGCAACTGGCTGACGTGTCGACGCCCGACCTGAACGTCGGGCCAACTGGGCGAGGAGGAACGTGGCAGACGACATCTACATCCTGGGCGGCGCGCGCACCCCCATGGCCGACTACACGGGCAAGCTGAAGGACTTCTCCGCGCTCGAGCTCGGCGCACTCGCGTCGCGCGCGGCCATGGAGCGGACCGGGGTCAGACCGGAACACGTGGACCACGTGGTGTTCGGCAACGTGCTGCAGACCAGCGCCGACGCGGTCTACGGCGCCCGTCATGTCGGCCTGAAAGCCGGACTTCCGATCGAGGTCCCCGCGCTCACCGTCAATCGGCTGTGCGGCTCCGGCATCCAGGCCGCGGTCAGCGGCGGCCAGATGATCCAGCTTGGCGAAGCCGACATCGTCCTGACCGGCGGCATGGAGAGTATGAGCCAGGCGCCGCACGTCATTCGGGGGCTGCGAAACGGCCTTCGGCTCGGACAGGGCGCGCTCGAGGACACCCTGTGGTCGGCGCTGCTCGACACGCACTGCGGCTGCACGATGGCGGTCACCGCGGAGAACTGCGCGGTCAAGTACAGCATCTCGCGCGAGGCGCAGGACGCCTACGCGATCCGCAGTCAGCAGCTCGCCGACACGGCGTGGAAGGAAGGGCGGCTGGCGGACGAAGTCGTCCCCGTCGAGATCAAGTCGCGCAAGGGGACCGAGCTCTTCGCGCAGGACGATCACATGCGTCCTGAATCGACAATGGAGGCGCTCTCGAAGCTGCCGGCGGCCTTCAGCAAGAACGGCTGCGTCACCGCCGGCAACGCGAGCGGCATCGTCGACGGCGGAGCCGCGCTGCTGCTCGCGTCGGCTGCGGGCGTCAAGAAACATGGCCTCGAGCCGCTCGCGCGGCTGACGCACTGGGCGTATGTCGGCGTCGAGCCGACGCTCATGGGCATGGGGCCCGTCCCGGCGACGCGCAAGGTTCTCGATCGCGCGGGGCTGGCGTTGAAGGACATCGATCTGATCGAGGTCAACGAGGCTTTCGCCGCGCAGTACCTGGCGGTGGAGACGGAGCTGGGGCTCGACCGGGACCGCGTGAACGTCAACGGCGGCGCCATCGCGCTGGGGCATCCGCTCGGCATGACCGGTACGCGGCTGTTGCTCACGCTCACACTGGAGCTGCGGCGCCGTGGTTTGAAGCGCGGCCTCGCGACCGCCTGCATCGGTGGCGGCCAGGGCATCGCGGCGGTCGTCGAGACGGTCTGACCGGCAGGGTTGCTGATCCGAACACGCCCGACCTGCAGGTCGGGCCAACTGATGGCGGGGAATTGAGATGGCAATCAAGACGGTAGGCGTGTTGGGGTGCGGATTGATGGGCGCGGGCATTGCGCAGGTGAGCGCGGCGTCCGGTTACAAGACGATCGTCCGCGAGGTCGAGGACGGATTCCTGAAGAAGGGGCTCGGGCGCATCGACAAGTTCCTCTCGGGCGGCGTGGAAAAAGGAAAACTGACGGCCGAGGAGAAGGACAAGACCCTCGCCAACCTCTCGGGCACGACGAAGCTCGAGGACCTGAAGGACTGCGATCTCATCATCGAGGCGATCATCGAGAACGTGGAGGAGAAGGCGAACGCCTACGCCATCCTCGACGGCGTCGTCGCTGGCCACGCGAGCTTCTGCTCCAACACCTCGTCGCTGTGCATCACCGAGCTCGCCGCGAGGACGAAGCGGCCGGATCGTTTTGCCGGGCTGCACTTCTTCAATCCCGTCCCGCTCATGAAGCTGGTCGAGGTCATCCGCGGCCTGACGACGAGCGACGACACCTATCAGCAGGTCTTCGCGTTCGCGCAGTCGCTCGGCAAGGAGCCGATCACCGCGCCGGACAAGCCGGGTTTCATCGTGAACCGGCTGCTGGTGCCGTACCTGCTGGACGCGATCCGGTCGTACGAGAACGGCCTCGGGACGATCGAGGACATCGACAAGGGTATGAAGCTCGGGACGGGCTATCCGATGGGACCGTTCACGCTGCTGGACTTCGTCGGGCTCGACACGACGTACTACATCGCCAACATCATGTTCGAGGAGTACCGTGAGGCCGTCTACGCGCCGCCGCCGCTCTTGAAGCGCATGGTGCTGGCCGGCCGGCTCGGCAAGAAATCAGGGCACGGGTTCTACAAGTACTAGGCTTTAGGCTTTAGGCTTTGGGCGGCTTTGGGTGGCTTTGAGCCTGCCTAAAGCCTAAAGCCTAAAGCCCAAAGCCTAATTAAAGCGCAGCGTCTGGATCAGTCGCTGCGCCCGCATTTTGAAGTCCCGGTCTTCGGGCGCCCAGTCGGGATCGACGGGGACCGCGAGCAGTTTCTCCAGCACCGCGCGCGCTTCGTCCTTCTTCTCCAGGTCGATCAGCGTTTCGGCGAGAAAGAACAGGGATGCGACGCTGTTCGCGTTGTAGGTGAGTGACTGGCGGAGGTGCGCCTCTGACTTCCTGTTGCTGCCGCCGAACAGGCCGGGCACCTTGAAATACCAGCGTCCGAGCGCGCGGTCGGCGGATCCGTGCAGGTAGGCGGGATCGAGCCGCAGGACGGTTTCCAGTTCGTCCTTGATGTCGCCGCGGTACTTCAATCCTTGCCGTAGCCCGAACGACTCCGCCAGCGCCCCCATGTTGGCCGCCACCCAGAAATGTCCCTCGGGC
>JANOJK010000049.1:0-9801 GCA_031408165.1 Acidobacteriota bacterium
CTGCATCCGCATCCTGCATCCTGGATCGTGGATCCTGGATCCGCATCCCGCATCCTGCATCCCGCATCCCGCGTCCCTCATCCTGGAGCCCGCATCCTGCATCCCGCGGGGTCACTGATCGGGATGCGCATCGGGGACTCGGGATGCGCGCTCAGGGATTCGGGAAGCGAGATCCGGGATTCGGGATGCGCGCTCAAGGATTCGGGATGCGAGATCCGGGATTCGGGATGGGGGATCCAGGATGAGGGATACAGGATCAGGATCAGCGATCCGGGATGCGAGATCCGGGATGGGGGATCCAGGATGCGGGATACAGGATGCGGGATACAGGATCCAGGATGAGCGATCAGGGATGAGGGATTCAATGCGTCCGTATTAAGCTTGCGGTGTGCGCTACACGCTGCTCGCGCTGTACCTCGCGGCGGGTATCGCGGCCGGGCAGGGCACGCCGGCGCAGAAACCCATCACCGTCTCGGCCGCCGTCAGCCTCACGGACGCCTTGACGGCCGTCGCCGAGGCCTACGCGCGCACGGGCGGCAGCGTGCGGCTCAACTTCGGCGCCTCCAACGTCCTCGCGCGTCAGATCGTGAACGGCGCGCCCGTGGATCTCTTCGTCAGCGCCGACGAGGCGCAGATGGACCTGGTCGCCGCCGCCGGCCTGCTGAAGGACGGGACCCGCGTCAACCTGCTGCGCAACCAGCTCGCCGTCGCCGTGCCGAGCGATCGGCCGCGTACCTTCAAGAGCATCCGTGAACTTGCCGAGCCCGGCTTCAGGCGCATCGCGACCGGCGATCCCGCAGCGGTCCCGGTCGGCCGCTACGCGCAGCAGTACCTCGAAGCGGAAGGTCTCTGGGGCGCGATCCAGGCGCGGATCGTCCCCGCCGGCAGCGCGCGCGCGGCGCTCGCGGCGGTCGAGTCCGGCGCGGCCGACGCCGCCATCGTCTACCGGACCGACGTCCGCGTGGCGCTGCGGTCCACGGTCGCCTGGGTGGTGCCTGCCGACCGCGGCCCTCGCATTCTCTACCCCGTCGCGATCGTCCGCACGACGGCCGCCGCCGGCGAGGCGAAGCGCTTCCTCGATTTCCTGCTGGGCGATCCGGCGGCCCGCATCTTCGAGCGGTTTGGCTTCGTCAGGGCTCGTCCTCAATAAATGGACATCTGGCGGATCACCTGGTTCACCGTGCTGTGCGCGGCCGGCGCCACCGCCCTCGCGCTGCCTGGGGGAGTGGTCCTCGCGTGGCTGCTGGCGCGACGGAAGTTTCCCGGGCGCGCGCTGGTCGAGACCTTCGTGTCCCTGCCGCTCGTCATGCCGCCGGTGGCCACCGGCCTCATCCTGCTCATGCTCCTCAGCCGCCGCGGCAGCGTCGGGCGCGTGCTCGAGCGGATGGGCATCGAGGTCGTGTTCACCTGGAAGGCCGTCGTGCTGGCGATGGCCATCATGGGGTTTCCCCTGCTCGTGCGGACTGCGAGGGCCGGGTTCGAGCAGGTCAACCTGCGGTTCGAGCACGTAGCGGCGACCCTCGGCGCGTCGCCGGCGCGGATCTTCCTCACCATCAGCCTGCCGCTGGCGTGGCCCTCCGTGCTCGCCGGCGCCGTCCTGGCGTTCGCGCGCGCCCTCGGCGAGTTCGGCGCGACGATCATCGTCGCCGGCAACATCCCCGGCGCAACGCGCACGCTCGCCGTCGCGATGTACGGCTACGCGGAAACCGGCCAGGACTCCGCGGCGTTCGCGCTGCTGCTCGTGTCGGTGGCCATCGCGTTCGCGGCGCTCTGGGCGGCGAATCGGCTCGTCGAGCGGAGCGCGGCATGATCGAGCTCGACATCGAGCTCGCGCAGGGTACGTTCGTCCTGGAGGCCCGCGTCCGGCTCGACGCGCGCGCGGCCGCGCTCTTCGGTCCGTCGGGCGCCGGCAAGACGACCATCCTCGACGCGATCGCGGGGCTGCGGACGCCGCGCCGCGGCTCGATTACGATCGACGGCCGCGTCCTGTTTTCGTCGGAGGGGCGCGTGAACCTGCCGTCCCGGCATCGTCGCGTCGGCTACGTGCCGCAGGATGTCGCGCTCTTTCCGCACATGAACGTGCGCCGCAACCTCCTGTACGGCCGCCATCCCGGGGTGTCGCCCGAGCTGGATCGCGTCGCGGGGATTCTCGAGATCGGGCCGCTGCTCGAGCGGCGGGTCACGGACCTGTCCGGCGGCGAGCGCCAGCGCGTCGCGCTCGGCCGCGCGCTGATGTCCGGGCCGTCGCTCCTGCTCCTCGACGAGCCGCTGGCCGCGGTGGACGTGCCGCTCCGGCGGCGGATCCTTCCGTACCTCCAACGCGTCCGCGACGAGCTCATCGTCCCCATCATCTACGTGTCGCACGACCGGGAGGAAGTCGAGGCGCTGGCCGATGTCGTGGTGTCGGTGGAGGGAGGGCGCGTCACAGGAGTTGAAGAAGTGACGAGAAGCTAGCGGCGTGTGACGACGATCTCGGGCGAAGGCCGCAGAGGCCGAATCACTGCCGATTCTGTGGATTGCGATTGTGAAAGCGGGTTGGAGGAACCGTTAGACTGTCGAGAAGAGACGATGGAGCTTGAATTCGTGCCGCTGCTTCACGTTCAGCGTGACCTATATCGGATGCCTCGAGGTATGGAGCGGTTCCGCGCGTACCTGCGGACGATGGTCGATGCGAATACTGGCGACCTGGAGCTACCCCTGGTCGCCATGAATCCGATGGGCAAGGACCACGTGGCGGTGTTGCTCGATTCGCTGATGGGCGTCGACGCGGACGCCGTCGCCGAGGCCGCGGTCGCAGCGGTGCGCCAGCATCTAAAAGACGAGCCCGGCCGGTTCCGAGTGAGTGTCGTGGTAGCCGATGACGCACATGGTGGATGGACCAATCGGTATGCCAGTGAGTTCAGTCATCGGTTCGAGGAAATGGCCTTGTACAAGCGTGGCTGGGTCATCGGCATCCTCTGGACGAGTGAAACCTCGACGCTGACAACGGTACGGCAGGAAGTCGTCGCAGCCGTTCATCGGGCCGCTCACATCCAGCGACACGGAGCGGCGAGGACTTTGCGCGAAATGTTGGAGCAGGAAGGCGAGGCCATGGCTCTGGCGGGATGCGCGGAACCTGAGCTGGGCACGGACGACCTGTTGTACACGCGGCAGGTTCTAGAGCCCCTCCTGGACGCTTCCGACCGCGCGACAGTGATGGCGTGCCTGTTCGGTGATGACGCCGCGAACGCGCTGGGTTACCGTCCACATGGGCTCAGCCATCGTGCAGGGCTCGCGCTGGCACTACATCAGGCGCGGTCTAACCAGCGGTGCACCTGACGGCCAGCAGTGACCGCCCGGGCCGCAGGTGAGTGGCATTTCGTTAGGCGGCAACCGTCGGATCGGTCCACTTCCGAGCGCGAGAGGCGCCGCGCCAGGTCAACTAATAGTTAGCCGACGCGAAGTCGGCTCATGGAGGCGAAGGATGGTGGACGTCAAGCTTATCCTTGTCGATCCGAACGACGCCGTCTGCGATGCCTGGTCCGGGGCTAATTCATCCCGAGGCGCCGGCTGGCCGGCTTTGCCGTCGCCGGCGGCCGATGCGCCATCATGAGCCGTCGCGGCTGAAACGCAGACGTTCGACTGCGCAAATCGGCAGGCAGGAGTAAAATGAATCATGGCCAAGGACGTCACCGCCCTTTTTCGTGACGCTTCGGAGCTCTCCGAGCACGATCGTGCCACGCTCGCGGGGCTCCTCATCGAGTCTCTGGAAGCAGAGCCCGAACCTGACGTCGAAGCAGCTTGGCTAGCTGAAATCGAACATCGAGTGGCCGACGTGGAATCCGGCGCCGTCGAGACGATACCGTGGGAAGACGTCCGCCGGCGACTGCTCGCCCGGCTGAATGCGCGTTAGCTTTCATCCCGCCGCCGCCGAAAGTCGACCGAGCACAGGCGTGGTATGAAGAACGAAGCGTCTTTGCGGCTACCGGATTCCTGCAGGAACTCACTCGCGCGGTGCGGCGCATTCGTGCCGGACCCGAACGACACCCACCAGCGGAGTACGGTACGCGACGGATCCTGCTCGAGCAATATCCCTTCTCGGTCTTCTACTTGGTTCGTCGTGACGAGGTCTTCATCATTGCGGTCGCCCATCACAAGCGGCGGCCAGGCTATTGGTCGGATCGCATCCGCGCAGTCTGAAGATGTTTGCAGCCGACGAACGGCGTTGGCGGTCAATGACCCGTCCTCAGCCCCCGCCGCCGAACCGGGGGTTGACGATGTTGTTGAAGATCGAGCCGAAGGAGTAGCCGAAGCCGAAGTTGAAGAAGTACTGGTAGCCGGTCAGGAGCTGGCGCTGGCGGAGCAGGGGTTGGAGGAAGCCGTTGGCCAGGCGCCGCGCCGTGGTCAACCAATAGTTAGCCGGACTGAGCCGGGAGACGGATGCGACGGGCGCTTGTAGACGGAATCGCTTTAGCGACAACAGTTGCATTGGGGGATCTCGTGCTCTATCAAACGCTGATAGTGCCCAGGCTGCCTCACTGGCAGTCCGTTCCGATGGTTTGGTGGATGCTTGTCGTAGCGCCGGTGGTCGTTGCAATTCTCGTGGTCGGAAGCAGGGCCAAGAATTTCCCCGACGTTTTGTCATCAGGCCTCGCCGCGGCCGTGTTCAGCACTCTTTATGCCGCGTGGGCTGCGCAAACCGGGCAGTCCGGACATCTTAAGAGCCTTGCGCTCGAGTCTCCATGGGAGTTCTGGCTTGTCGCACCGGTGGTCGCGCTCCTCGCGTTCGTGTTGCTGGTCGGGATGACGCACTACGCCGCGATCGTTGTTCGCGGAAGGCGATATGCCGGCTAACCACCCCGGAGCCGTTGCGCTTATCGTTCTGTAAAAATCGTCGCAGCGCTGAAACGCGAAACGTCAGCCTGCACAATCGAAGCTGGACGTCTCATCATCATGTTGTTTGAGTCTTCTTCTGAGACCGGCGAATCCATCCGTAGCCATTCGAGCGAACCGGGTACAGCCACGCGCGGTTGAGCGGCGAGGCGCCAGCTGAGCACACCTTCCTTGTAAAACATGGGCGACGTGAGTACAATGTAGCCACATGATAGCAAGGACCCGAATCGTCCAGATCGGAAACTCGAAGGGCATCCGTGTCCCGAAGCTGCTGCTCGAACACGCGCAGCTGCCGGACGAAGTCGAGCTCCAGGCCGAAAACGGCCGGCTGATCGTGCGTGCGGCTCGGGGGCCACGGGCGGGATGGGCCGAGGCCGCACAAACGATGCACGCTCGGGGCGACGACCGACTTCTTGACGCCACGACCTCCAGCCAGTTCGACGAAAAGGAGTGGCGGTGGCGGCAGCCCGGGGAATCGCACGCGGGGACGTCCATCTGGTCCGGCTCGATCCGGCGTTGGGTAGTGAAATCCGGAAGACGCGCCCTTGTGTGGTCATTTCGCCAGACGAACTGAACCAGCACCTGCGCACGGTCATCGTCGCGCCCATGACCACGGGCGGGCACGCGTATCCCTGGCGGATTGCCTGCCGGTTTCAGAACCGCTCGGGGTTCGTCGCGCTCGATCAACTTCGAACGGTCGACAGTGAGCGTCTGGTCAAGCGTCTGGGTCGGCTGTCAATCCCCGTAACGGCAGACGTGCTGGAGACGCTGCAGGAAATGTTCACCGAATAGTCATTCTGTCCTCAGCCCCCGCCGCCGAACCTGGGGTTGACGATGTTGTTGAAGATCGAGCCGAAGGAGTAGCCGAAGCCGAAGTTGAAGAAATACTGGTAGCCGGTCAGGAGCTGGCGCTGGCGGAGCAGGATTTCCTCCGTGGTCGCCTCCCCCAGCGGCAGGTAGATCTGGTCCCGCGTGCGTGAGAACTCCCCGAAAAGGTTGACCGAGAACCCCTTGAACAGCCGGATCTCGGTGCCCCCCTCGAGGCCGAGCGAGTACTTGGACGGCGCGTTCAGGTACTGGGCGAAGTTCAACTCCACATTCGCGGTGCCCCAGGGCTGCCGCAGGCTGAGATCGACCTCGGCCCGCTGGTCCACGAGCGTTTCGCGGAGCTTCCCGAAGATGGTCACCTCGCGGTAGCGGTGGTAATCGTGCCCGACGGTGTACTGGAACGTCAGCATCCTCCGCGTGGACTCGGAATACGGAAAGAGGTTGTATTCGATGCCGGGCGCGACACGGGTGCGCAGGACGAAGTTACGGAACGTCTGCGAGCTCGCCGATGCCATCAGCCCGACGGACCAGTGCTGCGTCAGGCTCTTGACGAGAATCCCGCTCGCGTCGAGGTTGCGCGAGACGCTGAGGATGGTCGTCTTGACTCCCTCCTCCTCCTCCTCGTCCAGGACGAACTCGGTGTCGCGGTAGTTGGCGCTCGTCTGGATCGACATGCGCCAGAGATCCGTGGTGCGACTCGCCCGGAAGGACCCGCGGATGGCCCGGCCCTTGGACGACTCCTCGCCGTTGACGTCGCCGTTGCCGTTGATTCTGAAGACCCAGAAGTTCCAGGGGTCCTTGTCCGCCGGGCCCTTGGCCTCGTCCCCTTCCGCCTTCTTGAACGTCACCCGCAGCCGGCCGGCAATCGTGGATTGAGCGGCGTAGCGCACGAGCCCGAGCCTGAAGACTTCGGCGAAGCCTTCGCGGATTTCGTCGTCGGTCGCCGTCTGTGACGAGTTGTATGTGAGCGTCTGATCCACGCCCTGGTACGCGCCGAGCCCGATGAACTTCAGCGTCCATTGCTCGCCCCCGCCACCTGTCCGCTGGGTCGTCACGAGCAGGTGCACCTCCGCGTCTTCGCGGTTGCGGACGTAGTCGATGAAGGTCACTTCCTTCTTCAGGTAGCTCTCGTCACAATCCTCACAATCCAGGAACACGCGAACGAGAGCGTGCGCGGCCGGCAGATCCTGCCCAGCGAGCACCTGCGAAACGGGGAAAAACAGCGTTAAGACACAGACCAGGGAGGAGATCAGGCGCGTCATCAGCAGTGTCGGCAGTATAGGACGAAAGCGTGCCTGATCTGTTAGCATGCGGCCCCCGCCTCTGTTCGTCCCAGGTGGGCCCGACCTGGAAGGAATCATCATGAAGTCACGCCGCCCGCGCTTCTTGCTTGCGATTGCCGTCCTCGTCATCGCGCCGCTCTTCGGTCCTGCGGCGTCGATGCAGCAGACGGTGAAGGGGCCGGTCGAGGTGGAGGACGTCATCGCGTGGCAGACCCTCGGTTCCACCGTGCTGTCGAACGACGGCCAGTGGTTCGCGTATCGCCTCGCCCCCCAGGAAGGGGACGCCGAGGTCGTCGTCCGGCAGGCGCGCGGCGGCGACAAGACCATGCGGTTCTCTATCGGCGAAGTACCTCAGGCGGCGGGCGGCGGGCGCGGCGCCGCGGCCGTCGCGTCATCCGCGATCGCGTTTTCGGACGATGGGAAATGGGTGGCGTTCTCGACCTACCCGACGCGCGCGGCCGCGCAGCGGCTCAAGCGGCAGCGCCGGCCGATTCAGTCCGGCGTCACGGTGACGAGCCTCGCGACCGGCGAGAAGAAGGAATACCCGAAGATCCGGCGCTTCGCGTTCTCCGGCGAATCCGCGGGCTGGATTGCCCTCCACCGGTACGGGCCTGACGCGCCTGCGGGTGGCGGCGGCGGAGCGGCCGGCGGCGCCGGCGGGGGGCGTGGCGCAGCGGCAGCGGGACCGGGAGGCGCCGCACCGGAACGCGCGCGCGGTACGGACCTGATCCTGCGGGATCTCGCGAAGGGGCTGGACCTCAACGTGGGCAACGTGAGCGAATTCTCGTTCCGCAAGGACGGGACGTTGCTGGCGCTGGCGATTGAAGCACAGGACAAGGCCGGCAACGGCATCCAGCTGCGCGACATGACCACTGGCGCGGTGTCGGCGCTCGACAGCGGCAACGCGTCGTACGAGCGAATCTCCTGGAGCCACAAGGGGAACGCGCTGGCCGTCCTGAAAGGGACCGAGGACCGCGCCTACCGCGACAAGTTCTACGCGGTGGTCGGGGTCACCGACCTCGGGTCGGCGGTGCCCAGGACAGTGGTCTTCGATCCGGCCGCGGATCCGGCGGTGCCCAAGGGCATGTCGGTGAGTCCCAACCGGGATCCCCTGTGGACCGACGACCTCGAGGCGCTGCTCTTCGGCCTCTACGAGCCGCGCCGCAAGGAGGGCGACGAGGCATCCGACGAGGCGCCGGACGCCGAGGGGGTGCCAGCCGCCGCTGACGCGGCCCGGAGCGGGAATGCGGCCGGCACCGATGAGAAGGTCGATCTCGTGCTGTGGCACTACAAGGATCCGCGGCTGCAGACGCAGCAGGAGGTCCAGGAGGCGCGGGACCGCGCCTACAACTACGTCGCGCAGTACCGCGTGCAGGCGAAGAAGTTCATCCGGCTGGCGGACGACTCGATGCGGAACGTGACGCTGAATCCGAGACAGAGCAAGTGGGGTTTCGGCACCGACGACCGCGAGTACGAGCTGTTGGGCAGCCTTGACGGGCGGCGACATGAAGACGTCTTCGCCATCGACCTGACCACGGGCGTCCGCAAGCTTGCGGTGCCGCACCTGCGTTACTTCTCCGGCCCGTCGCCGGATGGCTCGAAGCTCCTCTATTACGAAAACGGCGATTATCACGTGTACTCGCTGGCGACGGGGCAGGACAAGAACATCACGCAGGGCCTGCCGGTGTCGTTCGTCGATGTCGAAGACGATCACAACAACGTCAAGCCGCCGGTCAGCGCGATGGGCTGGACGAGCGACAACCGTACCGTGCTGCTGACCGACGCCTGGGACGTCTGGCAGGTGTCGTCGGAGGGGGCGCCGGCGGTGAACCTCACCGTCAACGGCCGGAAGGACGCGATCCGCTACCAGCGCCGCTTCGCACTCGAGCCGCGCGGCGATCGCGACAACGGGATCGATCTGTCGAAGCCGCAGTACTTCGCTGCCTACGGCGAGTGGACGAAGAAGGCCGGCATCGCGCGCCTCGAGCCGGGGAAGCCCGGCGTGAAGATGCTCACCTGGGCGGACGCGTCGTTCCCGCAGTTGATGAAAGCCGCCAATGGCGACACGTTCGTGTTCAGCCAGGGCACGTCGCTCGAGCCGGCCGACTACTACGCCGCGGACGGGTCGCTCGCGAGCCCGGCGCGGCTCACCGACCAGCGGCCTCAGGTCGAGAAGTTCGCCTGGTCTCCCGGCGTGCAGCTCGTGAACTATACGAGCGACAAGGGGGACCGGCTGCAGGCCGCGCTGTTCCTGCCGGCCAACTATGAGAAGGGCAAGTCGTACCCGACGGTCGTGAATTTCTACGAGAAGATGTCGCAGACGGCCAACCAGTTCGCCAACCCCTCGGCGAACGGGTTCAACCGGTCCGTGTACACCAGCGCCGGCTACGCGGTGTTCGTCCCCGACATCACCTACCGCGTGAACGACCCCGGGATGTCGGCGGTGTGGTGCATGGTGCCGGCCGTCAAGGCGGCCATCGCCACCGGCATCGTCGATCCGAAGAAGATCGGGATCACGGGTCATTCGTGGGGCGGCTACCAGACGGCGTTCCTCATCACGCAGACAGACATCTTCACGGCGGCAGTGGCGGGCGCGCCTCTCACCGACATGGTGAGCATGTATTCGCTGGTCTACAAGAACTCCGGCGGGTCGAACGGGGCGATTTTCGAGAGCAGCCAGGGGCGGTTCAAGGGGGGCTTCTGGGACAACTGGGATGCCTATTACCGGAATTCGCCGGTGTTCTTCGCGAAAAACGTCAAGACCCCTCTCATGATCCTGCACAACGACAAGGACGGCGCGGTGGACTTCACCCAGGGC
>JANOJK010000119.1:0-4246 GCA_031408165.1 Acidobacteriota bacterium
GTGGTGCCCCACCTCGAGCGGCTGGCGGAGGCGTCGCGCCGGTTGCGCCGGGACCGGGAGCTGGCGTCTTACGGGGCGGAGGATTTCACCCCCTCGGCCTTCTACAAGCGGGACGATGCCGACGCCGCGCGCGATGCCGCCCGGATGGTCGTGACGACCGTGCGACCGCACATCGTCTAGTTCTGTGCGGCCATCTCCGGCTTATTCGCCTCCCTGGCGGCCAGGGACATCCATGTGTGCCGCACCCGCTGATCTCGCGTCCAAGGCACCCCACCGATTGGCTCCTCGGGTACCGATCCGCCGGACGTTTTCTTCTTGATGTCGTCCTTCAGGTTCGGGTTCACCTTGAAGCCGGTTCTCTCGGCGGCCTTGACCGCGTTGTCGGCCTCGCTGTAGCGCCCGCTGTGGAGATAGAGCGCCGCGAGATTGCTGTGCGCCTCGCCCGTCTTCGGGTCGGCCGAGACGGCGGCCTTGTATTCGCGCTCGGCGTCGGCGGTCCGGCCGCTGCGGAAGTAGGCGCTTCCGAGCGACAGCGAGACGTATGCCGGCACGGTGTTCTCGATCGCGAGATTCGTTCCGCGGTTGATCGTTTCCTGGAGCTGGCGCTTCCGCTCGTTGAGTTGACGGATGGTCTCGGAGGTTCGCATGGTCTGCGGGCCGGACTGGTACTGACGGATGATTTCGTCGATCTCCATCATCTGGTCCTTGCGATACCGCTGCGCGTCCTGCGCGTTGGCGAAGCGGCGGCCGGACTGCGCGGCGTACAAGTCGCGGCACCTGACGAGTGCGGCCGCCGCGGCGTCGTATTGTTTCTGGCCCAGGTGTGCGCGGCCGAGGCCGTAGTACGCCATTTCGAAGGTCGGATCGGTGTCAGTCGCGCTGCGGAATGCGACGACCGCCTTGTCCCACTCTTCGACCTGGAGGTGATCGAGGCCGATGCGATAGTGTGCCAGGGCGCGGTCGCGCGCGCCGTCGCGTTGTGCGTCGAGCGGGCACACGAGACCGGCGATCGTGAGAGCGGCGAGCAACAGAGTACGGGTTCGCATGGAACCTCCACGGTCAGGAAAAAAAAAGCCCCGCGGGCGCCGGGCCCGCGGGGCAATCTAACGCGACCCGCTTCGAATTAGAAGAGGAACTTCACGCCGAACCGCGCCTGGAGGGGCGCCTGGAACGCGCTGTCCCTCAGGAAACGGGGGTCCCGGGCGACGCCCTGGCTCACGATCAGGTCGGCGAGATTGAGCTGACCGCGGTAGAACGCTTCCTCGCTCCCATCGGGGCCGAGCGGCGTCACGCCGTTGACCTGCTGGTAGGTCGAGAACCGCGCGATCGCGGTGTCCTGGTTGAACAGGTTGAGCAGGTTCAGACTGAGCTGAAGCCGCCGCTGTCCGGCGATCCGGAACTCGTGCTGCAGCAGCAGGTCGGTCTGCGAGAAGGCCGGCGTCCGGCCGTCGCTCATGCGGCCCAGGTACTGGACCGGCAGATTGTTGCCCGGATAGATGCCGAGTTCACGCGTGACGGGCAGGCCGCTCGCCACGTACTGGTTCACACCGACTGCCGTCCCGAAGGGCGCCTGCCAGATGAACTGCGTCTTGAACTGGTGCGGGCGATGGTCGGCAGCCGCCCGTAGACCGCGTCGCCGCCGTCCCTGAACATCATCATCGGGTAGTCGTACAGGCGGCCGACGTTCGGGCTGGTGCGGCCGTTTTCGTCCGACTGTGAGAGGCCCGCGTAGTTGCCGTAGAGACGGCTCCACAGGTAGCTGCCGCGGAGGAACCACCGGTTCGCGAGCCGCTTCTCGAGGGCGAGTTCCACACTGTCGTAGTCGCGCACCGGCTTGGGCACCGTCGCGAGCAGGCTGCCGTCCGCGGCGCGGAACGCCGGTTCGGCAAGGCCCTCGCCCGGGTTGGCGATGATGTAGATCTCGCTGCCGCTCGCGTCGAGCGTCGCCGTCTGGGTGTCTTCGATGGCGCGGTCGATCTGCTTGTGCACGTAGCGAACGCTCATCGACATGACGTCGTTCAGCTGGTGCTCGACGCCGGCGGTCGCTTCCTGCTGACGCATCGGTTTCAGGTCCGGTTCGATCGCGCTCGAACCCACCGAGACGTGACGGAAGTCGGTGACGCGCATCCGCTGGCCCGGGCACGCCGGCGGGCATCCGGCGCCCACGAGGGTCGGCCAGTTGAACGTGTCGAGCGTGTAGTAGTACTCGAGCCACTTGTCGCCGCCAAAGGAGCCGCGCGGCAGTTCGAGCTTGAAGATGTCGTAGAAGAGGCCCCAGGAGCCGAACGCCTTGGTGCGGCCGTCGCCCCTGACGTCATACGCGAAGCCGACGCGCGGCGCAATCTTGTCGGCGAAGTTGAAAGCGATGCCGGTCTCCGGCAGCGTGATTCCGTCCACCTCCTGGCCCGGGGCGTAGTACGGCACCCGCTCCCGCTCGGTGCGGACGCCGGCGTTGACCGTCAGCTTGTTGTTGATCGTCCACGTGTCCTGCACGAACAGGCCGAGGACGTTCATGTTGACGTCGCCGAACGTGATGAAGCCGCGGTTCGGATCGACTTCCTGGCTGCGCACGGAGTAGTAGCCGTAGGTCCCGCGGCAGGTGCTGGTGGCCGTCACGATGCCGGCGCAGTTGGCCGGGTTGGTCGAGAGGCGCGCGTTCCAGCGGATCGTCACCCGCGGTCTGGCTTCCCCCGAATCCACGGCGTTGCCAAGGCGGTCGGCCTGCACGCCGAACTTCAGCTGGTGGGCCCCGCCCAGTTTGCCGTAGAGGGTGCCGTCAGCCTGGAAGTACAGGCGCGTCTGATTGTCCTCCACCACCTTGGTGTTCGACAGCACGTTCGAGAAGTTCGTCCCGCGCTGGAGGTTCGCCGGCACGTCGAGCAGGCCGATGTTGTTCGTCGTCGGCCAGTTGTAGCGCGGCACCTCGGTCACGTTGGTGTCGTACTGATCGGACAGGTAGTAGCCGCCGCGGACGCCGAAGAACAGCTTCGGGGAGGCGACCCAGTCCATGTTGCCCGAGATCGAATAGTTCGGGAACGTCGAGGTCGTGCCGTACTGGGACCCGGCCGGGTCGGTTGCCGCGAGCGACGGCAGCAGACCCTTCGTGCGGGACCAGCTGTTGTTGAAGGCGAGGCGGGCGCGGAGGCTGTCCCTCATCTGCGACGTCACGTTGCCGGTCGCATACTGGACCTGCGTCTTCTGCTCGTTGACGTTGGATTCGCCGATCGCATTCTGGGCGGTCGTCGCGTCGACCGTGCGCGTGGTCGTCGTGAGCGCCGGCTGATAGGCGCCGAAGAACCAGGCGCGGCCACGGGCGAGCGGGCCACCCAGCGCGAAACCGGGCTCCATACGAACGCTCTCGTCCTCGGGATAGGTCACGTATTCCGCGACGTTGCTGTTCGACGGGCTCAGGCGGAGGATCGGCGAGCGCGACGCATCGAGCCTGTCCCCCTGGATGTTGAGGACCGCGCCGCCGTGAAAATCGTTCGTGCCGCTCTTGGTCAGGACGTTCACGACGCCCCCGGTCGCGCCGCCGAACTCCGCGGTGTAGCCGCTCGACTTCACCTGCACTTCTTCGACGAAGTCGGCGATCAGATTCTTGCCGGACGTGCCGGTCTGGATGTTCGTCGTTTCGATCCCGTCGATGATGTAGCGGTTCTCGCCGGCGCTCGCGCCGTCGATCGACAGCCCGCCCAGCTTGGCTTCCTGGTTGGCGCCGGGCGCCTGGGTGACGAGCGTCGTGAAATCGCGGCCGTGTGGAAGCAGGGTGACCTGCTCAGCGCGGATGTTGGTCTGACGCGAGCTCTGCTTGACGTCGACCAAGGGCGACTCGCCCGTCACTTGCACCGTCTCGGACACGCCGGCGATGCTGAGCGCGAAGTCCACCTTCTTCACCTGGCCGAGCGCCACCTGCACCATATCGACCGTTCCAGCCCTGAAGCCCTGCAGGTTCGCGCTCACCTTGTAGACGCCCGGCGCGAGCGACGGGAACCGGTACACACCTTCAGCGTCACTGGTCGTGTCGAGTGTGATCCCCGAGCCACCCGCTACCGTGACGGTGACGCCCGGTAATACGGCATTGGACGCATCCCTGACGACCCCTTCAATCGAGCCGCGCTGTTCCTGGGCCGCGGCCGGCCAGGCAAACAGCGTTATCGCGAATAACGCCGCGAAACTACGTAAACGCATGAAATCCATCCTCCTGGTATGAGACGACCGATAGCCCTGGGCCCTGGAACGCACTTCC
>JANOJK010000141.1:0-5511 GCA_031408165.1 Acidobacteriota bacterium
TCGTTGTCAACCAAGCATCAGAGCTGCACGATCTTGTTGCGAATCGCGTAGCGCACGAGATCGCTGACTGTGCGGAGTTGCAGCTTTCTCATGATGTTGGCGCGGTGGGTCTCGATTGTCTTGACGCTGATACCGAGCGTCGACGCCGCCTCCTTGTTGCTCCGTCCTTCGGCCACGAGTTGAATGATCTCGCGCTCGCGGGACGTGACGCCGGCTGGCGAGAGATCGGCCTGCGCCCTGTCTCCGCGCCGGACGAAGTCGTCCAGCACGAACCCGGTGACGGTGGACGTCAGGAAGGGTTTGTGCTGCCGAAGCGTGTCGACGGCCGTAATCAGGTTCTCGTCAGCGTCGGACTTCATGATGTACCCGCGTGCCCCGGCCCGCAACACGTCGCGCGCCAGTTCCTCCGAATGATGCATCGTCAGCACGAGCACCTCGATGCCCGGCCCGTCCTTCAGGATTTGCCGGGTGGCGTCGAGGCCGTTCAGCTCAGGCAGGCTCAGATCCATGACGACAACATCGGGTCGAAGTTGCCGGCTTTGCTCGACCGCGTCGCGGCCGGTGGTCGCTTCGCCGCACACCTCCCAGCCCTCGTGGCTTTCGAGGAGCGACCGAACGCCTCGCCGCACGACCGCGTGATCGTCGACCACCAGGATCCGCAGCGACATCAGTCGGCGTCCTTCACGAGCCATAGCCGCGCGCGGACCGTCGTACCCTGATCGCCGGACGTGATCTCGAGACTCCCGCCGAGCTGCTTCATGCGTTCGCTCATGCCGGCGATGCCCACGCCGGCGACGCCTCCCCCGCGCATGATGTGCTCGAGCGACGCGTTCGGAATGCCGTGGCCGGGATCGTCGATCTCCAGCACCAGCGTCTCCGCGTCACGCTGCAGCCGAATGTGAGCCGTCTGGCTCCCCGCGTGTCGATGAATGTTGATCAGCGACTCCTGAACGATCCGAAAGAGCGCCGTCTCGGTGTCGCGCGTCAGGCGTCCAAAACTCTCGGGCAGATCGAGTTCCACGTCGATGCCGCTGCGCTCGGTAAACCCGGCAACGTACCACCGGAGCGCCGACAACAGACCCGTCTCGTCGAGAAATGGCGGGTGCAGCAGGTAGGACAGGGTCCGGATTTCGGTCATCGACTGTTCAGCGAGCGACATGCTCTCAACGATGGCGCTCCGTTCGTCGTCACTGAGACGGTCCGTCGTTCGGTTCAGTCGCGCGAGGAGCATCTTCAGGCCGGCGAGATTCTGGGCGGTCGTTTCATGCAGCATCTGAGCGATTCGCCGTCGTTCGTCGTCTTGCGCACGCATCAGGCGCCCTGTGAGTGCGCGCATCTGATTGTACGAGTCGTTCAGCTCGCGTTCCGCAGTCTTGCGTGCGGAAATGTCTTCGTTGACGACCACCGCTCCCGCAATCTGATCGTTCGCGTCGCGGATCGGGACGGCGGAGTTCTGGATGATCTTCCGGACCCCGTCGAACGACTCGATCTCGATGATGTCATTGACCGGGGCTTCGCCGTTGACGCGGGCACGCACCGACGCCCAGTCCGCGGCCGCGACTCGCTCGCCGGTCGCGTGCCACCACGCCCTCCTCTGGGCGTATCGCTCGTGTCCTGAGCGTATCGACCCGCCCCAGATGCGGTGTGAAGCCGGATTGCTGAGGATGATGTTCCCGGAACGATCGACGACGGCCACGCCGACGGGGAGCGCATCCAGAACCAGCCGCAACAGGCGCTCGCTCTCCCGCAACGATCCTTCCGCATGCTTCCGATCGGTGATGTCCTGAAAGCAGTTCATGGCTCCGATCAATTCGCCACCGGCATTTCTCAGTGGAACGATGTTCACGAGCACCGTCTTGCGCGAACCGTCGGGCCGCTCGATGACGACCTCCAGATCGCGGGCCTCGATTCCGGTCTTGAGCACTTCCGCCATTTTCGATTGCTCGCGGGGCACCAACTTGCCGTCGAGGGAATACAGGCGCCATGAACCGCAATGATGCTGCGCCGGATCCCCTGGTCCCGGCTCCCGCCCCCAGAGCTCCACGGCGCGCGTGTTGTAGTTCTGAATGATTCCCGTTGTGTCGCACACATAGACCGCAACCGGCATCACTTCCACCAGCCTGCGAAAGCGATCTTCAATCTGCCGGCGAACTTCCTCGGACCGTTCTGGCTCGGTGATGTTGCTCATGACAGGTCCTCCAAAAGAGAGAGACGCTGTGTGTGCTTTATACCGCAATGGCGTCCACGAAAAAACCCCTAGGAAGCCTTAAGGGATCTCTACATTGAGAATCGGCACTCCACCGAATGGCGCTTCACGATCTGGTGCGGTCAAATCGGAGAGAGGGCACGTTCATTCTGATGCCGATAGCGTACCAACGAGACGACCAGCGCCGGTTGATCACCCTGACGGTGACTGAGCCGTGTTCTGTCGATGACATCTCCAGCGTGATTGATCGCCAGGCGGGCGAGTACGCCTTGCTGTGCGACCTGCGGGCCATGACGGATGCGTCGACCGAAGCCGACCTCCAGCAGATAGCGGAGCGAGTGAAGATGGCAGGAGGCGGAGGCGAGCGAGGCCCGGTGGGCATCGCGATCCGCGCCCGGCCTGCGCTATTCCTGCTGGGACTGATGTACACGAAATTGATAAAGGAGTTCGTAACCGTCGAGGTGTTGCTGACCGCGGTGCAGATTGACGCATGGTTGGCTCGAAACGCGCCTGGTGGTTCGTCGCGAGGCGGGAACTGGACATGACCGCTCTCGCGGCGTGAGGTACGCGAATCCGCATGGACACCGGCAACACACACGAACAACTCCTGACCACACTGGCGCTCTTGCGCGAACGGATTGCGGAACTGGAACTGGAAGCAGCCGAAGCCAGACCGCAGACAGCGCAGTTGCGTCTGCAGAGCGCCGCACTGAACGCCGCGGCTGACGCCATTGTCATTACCGACCACGCCGGGCTCATTCAGTGGGTCAACCCGGCATTCTCCGACCTGACCGGCTATGCCGCCGCAGAAGCTGTCGGGAGGAATCCGCGAGACCTCGTCAAGTCGGATCGTCACGATCCTGCGTTCTATAAGAATCTGTGGGAGACGATTCTGTCCGGGCGGGTCTGGCGCGGCGAAATCGTCAATCGGCGCAAAGACGGCAGTCTCTACACCGAAGAACAATCGATCACGCCGTTGCGGGACCCCCGTGGAACGATCAGCCACTTCATCGCCGTGAAGCAGGACATCACGGAGCGCAAACGCGCCGAGCACGAAAGCCGCCAACGGGCGCAGCTGTCGGCCCTGGGCGCGGCTGTTGGCCTGTCGCTGACCAATACCGACTCGCTCGCCTGCGCTCTCCAGCAGTGCGCCGAGGCATTCGTCGCCCATCTGGACGCCGCCTTTGCCAGAATCTGGACCCTCGACGAACGGGAAGGCGTGCTCGAGCTGCAGGGGAGCGCCGGCCTCCACACCCATGTGAGCGGCCCGCATGGCGACGTCCCGCTCGCACAATTCAAGATCGGGCGCATCGCGCGGGACCGCACGCCGCAGGTGACCAACTCGGTCAACGCCGATCCTCAGGCGAGCGATCAGGACTGGGCGCGGCGAGAAGGCATCGTGGCGTTCGCGGGCCACCCGCTGATCGTGCATGGCCGGGTCGTCGGCGTCATGGGGATCTTCGCCCGACATGCGCTGTCCGACGCCGTCATCTCGGCGATGGGGTCGGTGGCCGCTCACGTTGCGCTCGGCATCGAACGTCACCGGAGCGCCGACGCGCTGCGGATCGCCGAAGAACGTATGCGGTTTGCGCTGGAGGCGGCGGGCTTCGGAATCTGGGATATGGACTACGCCACCGGGACGATCCATTGGTCCGAGATTCTCGAGGCGCATTACGGCCTGCGGGCTGGAACGTTTCGCGGGACCTTCGAGGCGTTCGTCGAGTGCATTCATCCCGACGATCGGGCGTCTGTGCTCGAGACGGTTGGCAGGGCCGCGAAAGCAGGCGCTGATTTCGCGACACAGCACCGATCGATCTGGCCTGACGGTACGGTGCGGTGGCTGAGCGGCGCCGGGCGTGTCCACCTCGGTGAGCACGGCAAACCGGTGCGCGCCCTCGGTGTCACCTCGGACGTAACCGAACGCCGCACGCTGGAGGATCAGTATCAGCAGGCGCAGAAGATGGAAGCGCTCGGACGGCTGGCCAGCGGTGTGGCGCACGATTTCAACAATCTCTTGACGGTGATCCTGGGATACTGCGAGCTGTTGCTGGCTGACGTCGGGCCGGACGATCCGCGCCAGGCTGACATTGGAGAAATTCAGAGGGCGGGCACGCTCGCCGCGGGGCTCACGCGCCAGCTGCTGACCTTCAGCCGCAAGGAGATCATCGAGCCGACGCGGCTCGACCTGAACGAGGTGGTGACCGAGCTGCGCGCGATGCTCGGGCGCCTGATCAGGGTAGACGTGGAGGTCGCGCTGAATCTCCGGTCCGAGCCGGCGATCGTGAATGCGGATCGCGGGCAGGTGGAGCAGATCGTCCTGAACCTCGCGGTGAACGCGCGCGACGCCATGCCGAAAGGCGGCGCGTTGACGATAGAGACTGCCGACGTCGAGATCGACGACCACTACGCGAAGACGCACCTCGACTTGAAACCGGGGCCCTACGTCGTGCTCACGGTGAGCGATACGGGCACCGGCATCACGCCGCAGGTGCGGGCTCGGCTGTTCGAGCCGTTCTTCACCACCAAGGAGCCCGGCAAAGGCACGGGGCTTGGCTTGCCGACCGTCCACGGTATCGTCGTGCGGAGCGGCGGGAGCGTCCACGTCCACAGCGAGGTCGGCAGGGGCACGTCGGTCCGGGTGTATTTCCCAAGGGCGAATCCCGCGGCGATGATCGTCGACCCGCCGGCGCCCGTGGCTCGCGAACCGCGTGCGGGGAAGGCGACGGTGCTGGTGGTTGAGGATGCGGACGGCGTTCGCGCGCTGGGCAGGAGAATGCTCGAGCGCCAGGGCTACACCGTGCTGCTCGCCGCGAACGCCGATGAAGCGCTTGAACTATTCGAGCGGAACTCGTCCATCGACGTGCTCCTGACCGACATCGTGATGCCGGGCGCCAGCGGACCGGAGTTGACCAGGCGGCTGGTCGAGCGACGGCCTGCGCTGAAGGTGATTTACATGTCCGCGTCCACCGAGGACGCCATCGTCCACCACGGGGTCCTCGATAGTCAGATCGCGTTCCTCCACAAACCGTTCACCTTTGAGACGCTCGAACGCAAGATCCGTGAGGTGCTCGACCGGTAGGTGCGAGCCGTCCGCGGCGATAGACCATTGAACTGCCAACAGCTGTGAGGTGTAGGCTCTCAACACGCTTCGGCGAGACACTCCCCCATGTGTCAAGCGGGCAGGGCATGATTCTCGTCGGCCTCCTCGCTCTCGCCCGCCGCGCCATTCGGATCGACCCCGCGGAAGCGCTTCGCATGAATCAACGACGCCTCTTGCACTCTCGAACCCGGGCGCGCGGCGTCGG
>JANOJK010000203.1:0-4189 GCA_031408165.1 Acidobacteriota bacterium
AAGCTGGACGACGAGAGCCTGTATGCGAATCCCGAGACCCTCGCGCGCCTCGAGCAGGCGGTGACCGACAACATCAAACGCTTCGAGTACACGCTGCGGCGCCGCCTCGACGCCAACGCCAGCCAGGTCTTCCTGTCGGGCACCGACGACGTCCCGGAGCAGTACCGCAAGCTGGTGGAGCAGTACTACCGGTCGCTGTCCAAAGGCGGTGGCAAGCAGTAGTTGGTGGTTCGTTGTTGGTGGTTCGTGGTCGGCATCAAGTGGTTAGCGCCACAAGACCCGCGGCGAGCCACCAACGACTAGTCTCCCGTGTCACTGAATCGTGGCATGAGTCCCGGGTGCGGCGCCCGGATCGCAAGGCGCGACGAGCGGGGAGTAGCGGGAGTATCCGAGCGAGTCGCACCGCCGCCAGCCGGGGCCCGGGCGGTTGTTTTGCGGTGGGGTGGGACGCGGGATGCCCCGCCCGGGACTTATGTCGCGAACCACTGACACGGGACAGCAGCTACCCACAACGACGGACTACGAACCACAAACCACCATGGCGCGACGGCTGTATGCGGCGCTTCTCTGCGGCGTTCTGGGCCTCCGCCCAGCCGCCCAGGCTCCGCCTCCGTCACCCGTTCAGCAGCCACCGGTCTTCCGCGCCGGCGCGACCTACGTCCGGGTCGATGCCTACCCGACTCTCGGCGGCGTCATCCTCCCCGACCTCGGCAAGGACGACTTCGACATCTTCGAAGACGGCAAGCCGCAGACGGTCGCCGCCGCCGAGTTCGTCACCTTCGGCGAGCCGGACGATGCCCGCGGCTCGATGCTTTCCGCGCGCGAGGGCCTGGAGCTCGCCTCCGATCCCCATTACCGCGTCGTGATCTTCGTGATCGATCGCGCGCTGTTCGACTTGCGGCGCTGGCAGTTGATGCGCGAGGATCTCCAGGACTTCCTCGAAAGCCAGGCCGGGCCGCGCGATCTCGTGGGGCTGATCACGACCGATCGGCCGTGGACCGACCTCGTGCTCGGCCGGCGGATCGAGTCGATCGTCGCCGAGATCAACTCGCCGGAATGGCTGCACGCGGCACCGCAGGAGGCGACGGCGGTGCTCAACGGTTGCGGTCTGGACGGGCTGCAAGGGCGCATCCGCGCCGACGAAACCTACGGCCTCCTGGAAAACATCATCAAGCTCCTCGCGCTGGTGCGCGACGATCGCACCAACCTCGTCTTCATATCGGCCGGCCTGAGCCGTACGCCCCCGGACCGCCGCTATAGCGAGCAGCGCACGCTCTCGTTGCCGCCAAAGATGGGCCTGGTGAACGGCCGCATCCAGCGCATCCCGCGCGCCTCGGCGATGCACGACACGGCCTGCAAGGCGGAAGGTTACCGGCTGGCCGACACCGATTTCGACCGCCGCTTCGCCGACCTGGTGGCGGCGGCGCGCGCGGCCAACGTGTCGTTCTATCCGATCACGATGCCGGCCCCGGTCATCATGATGCCCGGGAGTCCGACGGGGCTCGGCCCGTCGCGGCGGGGATTCGGTGCGCCGCCGGCCCAGATGGCCAACCGGGTGCCGACCACGCTCCTGGATCTGGCGGAAGACACCAACGGCCACCTGCTGCGGGGAGACGGGGACGTGCGCGCCGGACTGCAGCGGATGGTCTCCGACTCAGGCCCGCATTACCTGCTCGGCTACTACACGACGAACAGCAAGCGCGACGGCAAGGTGCGATCGATCCGGGTGCAGCTGAAGAAACATGGCAACATCATCCAGTCGCGGCGCTTCTATCGCGCGCCGGGGAAGGAGGATCGCGACGCCTTGCCGGCGCCGAATTCCGGCGGCCCGATCGGCCCGCCGCCGCCGGTCGTGGCAGCGTTCGACACCCTCAGCCGCCTCCGATCCTCCACGCAGTTCTTCACTTATGGCGCAGTGGGCCGCGACGCCGTCACCGTCGTGATCGAAGTGCCGCCGGCCGCCGTGCAGGCCGGACGCTGGAAGGACGGCGGGGCGCTGGAAGTCATGGCCGAGGGCGAGGGCGGCGAGGTGGTCGGCACCGCCCGCGGACGGCTGCTGGCGAACGGGCGCGCCGTTCTGCAGTTGCCCCTCGACGGTACGGCGCCGCCGGCGTCGCTGTTCGTGCGCCTGCGCGCCGATGGGGAGTCGGTGGTGGAACGCGTGAACGTCGCGCCGGGTCCGTCCCCCCTGCTTGGCGATCCGCAGGCCCACCGCTCGGGCCCGCGCGGCCTCGCCATTCCCGTCGCCCGGTTCGAGTTCGAGCGGGACGAAAAGCTCAAGCTCGACTGGCCCGCCGCGGCACGGCCGGACCGCGCGGAGATCCGGCTGCTCGACCGGCACGGCCAGCCGCTGAAACATCGGTTGACGGTCGACGATCAGGATGGCGCCGGCGGCGTTCACCTGGTGGCCACCCTGTCGTTCACCGCCCTCGGCCGCGGCGACTACCTCGTCGAGCTCACCGCGACGGCAGGGGCCGTGACCGATCGCAAGCTGCTCGCGATACGAGTAAGGTAGCAGGTCGGAGGGCGGAGGCGCGAGGCGCGGTCCCTCGGGGCGGACGCGGGAGGTCAGGAGGCGCGATGTCACGAGGCTTGTGCACGGGACTGCTCGTCGGCATGATGCTCGGTGTCGCGGCCGCGCAGCAGCCGGCGCCGCCCACACCGGCGCAACAGCGGCCGGTCTTCCGCGCCGGCGCGCATTACGTCCGCGTGGACGCCTATCCCAGGGGCAAGGACGGAAAGATCATCGAAGGCCTGACGAAGGACAACTTCGAGATCTACGAAGACGGCGCGCCGCAGGCAATCGAGAACGCCGAGTTCATCACGTTCAGCAGCTGGACTCCGGAGGCCGAGCGGCGCGATCCGCGGACCCCGGAGGAGGGCTACGCGCTCGCCGCCGATCCGACCTATCGCGTCTTCGTGATCGTGATCGATCGCGAGGCCCTCGACATGGTGGGCTGGAACGTGATGCACCGCCCGCTCGAGGACTTCGTCGAGCGTACGCTGGGCCCGCGCGATCTATTTGGACTGCTCAGTTCCAGAAGCGAGTGGAACGATCTCGTGTTCGCGCAGAAGACGACGACGGCAAGGCACCAGCTGGCGAAGCCCGAGTGGTGGACGGCGAAGGACGACTACGACGATGAGGAGTGGGCGCTCGTCTCCTGCGGGCTCGAATCGCTCATCCCCCGCTCGCGCGACGACCGGAAGTATTCGTTGCTCGAAGGCCTGGTCCGTCTGCTCGGCCTGATCCGCGAGGAGCGCAAGAGCATCGTTTATGTGGCCGACGGTCTCGACCGGAGTGGCCCCGCGCCCGCGGGGTCCGCGGGCCGGATGCCGGAGATTCCGAGGATCGGCGTGACCGGCGGCCGCCTCGGACCGATGCCGCGGGACGGCGTGCACGGCCGCGCCACAGGCGATTTCTGCAACTCGGAGCGCATGCGCCTGACGTCGCTGGACTTCGGCGAGCGTTTCCGCGATCTGCTGAAGTCGGCGCGGCAGTCCAATGTCAGCTTCTATCCGATCTCGCCGAAGGGCCTGCGCGCCATCGAGTTCACACAGGAGGGAGGCGCGGATCTTCAGCGCTTCCGGCAAGGGCAGCGGGAGAGCGACACGCTCCTCGCGCTGGCGGACCAGACCGACGGCCTCGCCATCGTCAATACGAACGATTTGCGCGGCGGACTGACGAGGATCGCGAACGACCTGCAGGCCTATTACGTGCTCGGCTACTACACGACGAACCGGAAATGGGACGGTGCGGTGCGGTCGATCAAGGTGCGGCTGAAGCCGAAGAGCGACACCATCCGTGCGCGGCGGCAGTACCGCGCGCCGACCCAAGCGGAGATCGCCTCATTGTCGGCCGGGTCGGTCGCGCCGGCAGCGATCGGGCCGGCCGCGCTTTCTCCGGTTGACCTTGCGCTGCGCGCCTTGGACCGGCCGCCCGCCGGATCGGCAGCCACGCCTGAACCGCCGACTCTGCTCGGCGAGCCCACCGCGTATCGGCTGCTTCCGAGAGTGCCGCCCCAGCGGGTGGACGTTCTTCATTTCGCGAGAACCGAGCGCATGCGGGTTGAGTGGGCCGCGTCCGCTGTGCTCGATCGGCGGACGGTGCGCGTGCTCGACCGGACCGGCAAGCCGTTGCCGCTCGACGTGCCTGTGACGGGATCGGAAGGAGCGCAGGCGGTCGGGGTCG
>JANOJK010000355.1:0-5948 GCA_031408165.1 Acidobacteriota bacterium
TGATCCTGTATCCCGCATCCTGGATCACCCATCCCGGATCTCGCATCCCGAATCCCTGAGCGCGCATCCCCGAGTCCCCGATGCGCATCCCGATCAGTGACCCCGCGGGATGCAGGATGCAGGATGCAGGATCCGGATGCAGGATGCGGGGTGCGGGATGCGGATCCAGGATCCACGATCCAGGATGCAGGATGCGGATGCAGGATCCAGGATGCGGGATGCAGGATGCAGGATCCGGGATGGAGGATGCAGGATCAGGGATCAGGGATCAGCGATCAAGTGCGGTTCTCGGCGACGCGACGGAGGAGCACGAGCGACCAGCCCTCGACGTGCAGGAGCTCGGCGGCGTTCAGCTGGCGACCCAGGTTGTCGACCGCGAGGTGGTCGGCCGAGTCGTTGGTGTCGAGCGCGATCGTCCACTGCTCGCCCCACCTCGCTTCGGGCAGGACGAACTCCACCTGCTCCCAGTGCGCGTTGAAGATCACGTAAAAGCTGTCGTCCACCACGAGCCGGCCGTGCTCGTCCATCGTCCGGATCGCGCTCCCGTTCAGGAAGACCCCGAGCGTCTTCACGGCGAGGGTCTGCCAATCCTCGTCCGACATCTCCGTGCCGCCGGGGGTGAACCAGCCGATATCGCTGACGTCGTTGCCGTGGATCGGGCGGCCCTGGAACCACCGGCGGCGGGTGAAGACCGGGTGCTGCAAACGCAGCTTGATGAGATCCCGCGTGAACCCCAGCAGCGAGCTGTCGGCGGCGTCCCAGTCGTACCAGGAGAGCTCGTTGTCCTGTGCGTAGCCGTTGTTGTTGCCCTGCTGCGTGCGGCCGATCTCGTCGCCGCCGCACAGCATCGGCACGCCCTGCGACAGTAACAGCGTCGCGAGGAAGTTGCGCAGCTGCCGGTTGCGCAGGCGGAGGACGTCCGGGTTCTCGGTTGGTCCCTCTTCGCCGCAGTTCCACGCGCGGTTGTGGTCCTCGCCGTCGCGGTTCTCCTCCCCGTTGGCGTGGTTGTGCTTCTCGTTGTACGAGACGAGATCGCGGAGCGTGAAACCGTCGTGCGCCGTGATGAAGTTGATACTGGCGTAGGGGCGGCGGGCGGTGCCCTGGTAGAGATCGGAGCTGCCGGTGAAGCGCATGCCGAACTCCGCCAGGGTCTGGTCCGTCCCCCGCCAGAAGTCGCGCACCGAGTCGCGATACTTGCCGTTCCATTCGGACCAGAGCGGCGGAAAGTTGCCGACCTGGTATCCGCCTTCGCCGACGTCCCACGGCTCGGCAATCAGCTTCACCCGGTTGATGACGGGATCCTGCTGGATCAGATCGAAGAACGAGCTCAGGCGGTCGACGTCGTGCAGCTCGCGCGCGAGCGCGGACGCGAGATCGAACCGGAATCCGTCCACGTGCATCTCGAGCACCCAGTAGCGCAGGCTGTCCATCAGCAGCTGCAGCACGTACGGGTGCATCATGTTCAGCGTGTTGCCGGTGCCGGTATAGTCCATGTAGTAGCGGCGGTTGTCACCCACGCGCCGGTAGTAGGCGCCGTTGTCGATCCCCTTGAACGCGAGGATCGGACCGAGGTGGTTGCCTTCGGCGGTGTGGTTGTAGACCACGTCGAGAATCACTTCGATTCCCGCCTGGTGCAGCGCTTTCACGGCCTGCTTGAATTCCACGACCTGCTCGCCCGCCGTTCCTGACGAGGAGTACTCGTTGTGCGGGGCGAGGAACCCGATCGAGTTGTAGCCCCAGTAATTGCGAAGGCCCCGTTCGAGCAGCAGCGAGTCCTGCACGAACTGGTGCACCGGCAGCAGTTCGACCGCCGTCACCCCAAGGGTGCGCAGATAGTCGATCGCGTCGGGGTGCGCGAGACCCGCGTAGGTGCCGCGCACCTGTAGCGGCAGCTTCGGATGCCGCTTCGTGAAGCCCTTCACGTGGGTCTCGTACACGATCGTCTTGTGCCAGGGCGTCCTCGGCGGCCGGTCGTCCCCCCAGTCGAACGCCTGGTCGACGACGACCGACTTGGGCATGTGGGGGGCGCTGTCCGCGTCGTTCTTCGACCCGTCGGGGTTGTCGAAGTGATACGGGAACATCGACTCGTCCCACGCCCAGTGTCCGTCGACGGCCTTGGCGTAGGGATCCAGCAACAACTTGTGAGGGTTGCACCAGTACCCCTCGTCAGGCGACCACGGGCCGTGCACCCGGAATCCATAGCGCTGCCCCGGCGTGATGGCCGGCAGATAGCCATGCCAGCAGAGCGCCGTGACTTCGGGCAGATTCACTCGTGTTTCCAGCCCTCCCCCGTCGAACAGACACAGCTCCACTTGCGTGGCGGCCTCCGAAAAGAGCGAGAAGTTCGTGCCCCGTTGATCGTAAGTGGCGCCGAGAGGAAACGGTTCACCTGGCCAGATTTCCATGGGTGGCTCACCGGTCGCAAGTCTTGTACCCACCGCCGCGCCATGGGGACAGTTCTGCTTGTACGCCGTCGCTCGCCCAGTGTACGCCGGGGCGAAGGCGTGAGGTAAGCTGCGGCCATGGTCAGGATGCGCGCAGCGGTTCTCCTGTTGGCGATGACCCTGGCGGCGCGCCCCGCGCCCGCCACTCGCGCAGCGGCGGACGAGGGGGTCCCCTCAAAAGACGGGATGGTCGTCTGCACCTCGGCGCCTGCCTGCGACGCCGGCGCGGGCGTGCTGGCGAAGGGGGGCAATGCCGTGGATGCGGCGGTCGCGACCGCGTTCGCGCTGGCCGTCACGCTCCCGAGTGCGGGGAACATCGGCGGCGGCGGATTCATGGTCGTGCGATCGCCGAACGGCCTCGTCACGACATTCGACTACCGCGAGAAGGCGCCGCTGAAGGCGACGCGCGCGATGTACATGCGCGACGGGAAAATCGACGGCGCGCTGACAAGCGCGGGCTACCTGGCGCCGGGGGTGCCCGGCACCGTGCGCGGCCTCGCGCTCGCACACAAGCGTTTCGGGCGGCTGCCGTGGAAGGACGTGGTGATGCCCGGCGTGCAGCTCGCGAACGAGGGCTTCGTCGTGTCCGACGCGCTCGCCGGCGGCCTGAACAACCAGCTCGCCGGTGCGATGGGCAGGTTCCCCGCGTCGGTCGAGGCGTATGGCAAGCCTGGCGGCGGCACGTGGACCGGCGGCGATCGCATCATCCTCAAGGATCTGGGCAGGACGCTGCGCGCCATCGCGACCGACGGGCCCGACGCATTCTACAAGGGGTGGATCGCGGATCGCATCGCGGAGGACCTCGCCGCGAGCGGCGGCATCATCACCAAAGCCGATCTCGCAGCTTACGAGGCCAGGGAGCGCGCACCCGTGAAGGGGACCTTCCGCGGGTATGACATCGCGTCCATGGCGCCGCCGAGCTCCGGCGGCGTCGCGCTCATCGAGATGCTGAACATACTCGAGGCCTTCGACCTCAAGGCCAAGGGCTTCAACTCCGCCGAAGCGAAGCACTTCCAGATCGAAGCGATGCGCCGCGCCTACCTCGATCGCGCGCGCTATCTCGGCGATCCCGACTTCGTGCAGGTCCCGCTGCCGAAGCTGCTGTCGAAGGACTACGCGCGGACGCTCGCGGCCACGATCGATCCCGCCAAAGCCTCGAGCAGCCTGGAGCTCGGCAAGGACATCCTCACCGCCATCGCGCAGGAACCGGATGAGACGACGCACTTTTCGGTGATCGATCGGTCGGGCATGGCCGTCAGCAACACCTACACGCTCGAAGGGAGCTACGGCTCCCGGGTGGTCGTGAAGGGGGCCGGCTTCCTGCTGAACAACGAGATGGGAGACTTCAACAGGAACCCGGGCGTCACGCTGCCGGACGGGACCATCGGAACGCCGGCGAACCTCATCGATCCCGGCAAGCGCATGCTCAGCTCGATGACGCCGACGATCGTCTCGAAGGACGGCAAGGTCGTCCTGATCACCGGGTCGCCCGGCGGGCGCACGATCATCAACACGGTGTTCACGGTCGTACTCGCCGCCACCGAGTTCGGGATGGGCGTGCGCGCCGCGGTCGACGCGCCCCGCATGCACCACCAGTGGCTGCCCGACACCGTCAGCGTCGAGCGCGACGGGGCGAGCGAGGATCTCCTGGTGAAGCTGCGCGCGCTCGGCCACACGGTCAACCCCGGCGGCGGACAGGGGGACGCCAACTCCATCGGGGTGGACGCGAGGGGCACCGCCTGGGGCGCGAGCGATAAACGCAGCGCCGACGGCAAGGCGTCGGTCGCCCGCTTGACTTCAACCGCGGCGAAGCAATAGGCTCACGGGAGATGTTTCGCCTCGCGCACCACCACCGGCACCATCATTCCTGCTTCGGCGGGCCGGTCGAGTTGCGCCACTGAACACGCCCTGACATCAGCGCCTTCTCGAAGCCCCGCCGCTCGGACGGCGGGGCTTTTTTGTTGTACCCCACGGATAGCACGGGACGCGGAAGCACGCGGAGACGGACATGGATTTTTCAAAACTCTCGGGGTTGATACCGGCAGTTGTCCAGGACGACACCAGCGGCGAGGTGCTGATGGTCGGCTTCATGAACGACGAGGCGCTGCAGCAGACGCGGGTGACGGGATTCGTGACGTTCTTCAGCCGATCGCGCCTTGCGCTGTGGACAAAGGGGGAGACGTCGGGCAACCGTCTGAAGGTCACGGACCTGCTCGTCGACTGCGACGAGGACACGGTGCTGGTGAAGGTGACGCGGCTCGGCGACGGTAACGTCTGCCACACCGGCGCGCGGAGCTGTTTCTCCAGGAAGGCGGACTAGCAACATGGCGGCCACGCTCCGGCTCGGCATCCCCAAGGGCTCGCTGCAGGAAGCGACGGTGCATCTCTTCGCACGCGCGGGGTTCACCATCTACGCGGGGCCGCGCTCGTATTTTCCGAGCATCGACGATCCGGACATCGAGTGCATGCTGATCCGCGCGCAGGAGATGGCGCGCTACGTCTCCGACGGCGTCCTCGATGCGGGGCTCACCGGCCTCGACTGGGTCGCCGAGCACCAGGCGTCGACCGGCGGGGCGGCCGGGGTCGTCGCGCTGGCGGATCTCGTGTACGCGAAGCAAAGCTTCGGCAAGGTGCGCTGGGTCCTGGCGGTGCCCGACGACTCGCGCTACCAGACGCCGCAGGATCTCGAGGGGGCGACGATCGCGACAGAGCTGGTGCGCGCGACTGAGGCCTACTTCACGCGGCTGCGCGTGAACGTCAAGGTCGAGTTCTCGTGGGGCGCGACCGAAGTGAAGCCGCCGGTCCTCGCCGACGCCATCGTCGAAGTCACCGAGACGGGTTCGTCGCTGCGCGCCAACCGCCTGCGCATCATCGACACGGTCCTCGAGTCCAACACGCAGCTCATCGCGAACCCCGGGGCCATGGCTGACGACTGGAAGGCGAACAAGCTGAACAACATCGCACTGCTCCTCAAGGCGGCCATCGAGGCTCACGGGCGCGTCGGGCTCATGCTCAACGTGCAGCGCTCGGCTCTCGACCAGGTCCTCGCGCTCCTGCCGGCGCTGCAACGCCCGACGATCTCGCCGCTCAGCGACCCCGACTGGGTCGCGATCAATACGATTATCGAGGAGCGCACCGTCCGCGATCTGATTCCGCGCCTCAAGGCCGCCAGCGCGCATGGCATCGTCGAATATCCGCTCAACAAGATAGTTCTCTGAAGAATTGGGTAATCGGTGCACTAAGGTCCATTGGATATGCTTTGTGCCTTGGTGACTTTGTGTCTTAGTGGTTGGCGCCGTAACGTCGTTCACTCCTCGAAGAATCGGGAATTTGGGAATCGGGTAGTTGGGTAATTGGGGAATTGGGTGACGTCACGGACGACTTCTTCACGAAGGCACGAAGGACCATTGGTTATGCTTTGTGCCTTGGTGACTTTGTGTCTTAGTGGTTGGCGGCCGTAACGTCGTACACTCCTCGAAGAATCGGTAGTTAGGGACTAGGGTA
>JANOJK010000416.1:0-2188 GCA_031408165.1 Acidobacteriota bacterium
GGCGCAGACCACCCTCGGCACCATTCGGGGAACGGTCTTCGATCCGCAGCAGCACGTCGTGCCGGGCGCCACCGTCGTCATCACCGACGAATCGACCACCGTCACGCGGGAAGCGCTGACCGACGCGCAGGGGTTCTTCGAGATTGCAAACCTGCGCCCGGGGACCTACACCGTGACGGCGACCCTCGGCGGGTTCAGGAAGGCGCAGCAGACGGCCGTGGTGCTGCGTGCCGCCTCCATCGTCCGCACGGATCTGAATCTCGAAGTCGGCAACCTCGAAGACCTGGTGACGGTGACGGCCGGGGGAACCAACATCACGGTCGAGAGCCCGGCGGTCGCGCGCGGTCTCGACGAGCAGCAGCTGCGCGATCTGCCGCGCAACAGCCGCGACATCCAGGACTTCCTCACACTCAACCCGAACGTCGTCGGCGGATTCGACGGCATCCAGTTTCTCGGCGGCCGCACCTACGGCGCGGCGTACATCCAGGACGGTCAGCCGTCGAGCGCGGGGATCTTCGGCGAGCTGTCCAATGCCGCCCCGGGGCTCGACGCGATTCAGGAAGTGCAGGTGCTGTCGAGCTCGTACAGCGCCGAGTACGGCGGTCTTGCCGGGGTCATCGTATCCACGAAGCGCGGCGCGAATCGTGTTCGCGGAACCGGATTCTACGACTACAACTCGAATGAGCTGAACGCCCGTACCTACGCGCAGGCGCTGAACAACGTGTCGCGCAACGACCCCAACGCCGATACGCACGATTATCGGTACGGCGTGAGCCTTGGGGGTCCGATCGCGAGGAACCGGACGTTCTTCTTCGGGAATTACGAAGGCAGCAAGCTGAAGGCGCTCGGCGGGGGCGCGCAGGCCGTGGTCCCGACCGCCGCGATGAGGAACGGCGATTTCTCGGCGAATGCGTTCGTCGTGCGGGACCCTCTGACGGGCGTGGCGTTCCCGGGCAACCGCATCCCCGAGAACCGGATCGACCCCGCGGCACGCCGCATCCTCGACTTCTTCTATCCACTCCCGAACCAGGCGAACCTTGCCGCCGGCGGCTACGGCGCGTATCGCCAGATTCTCCCGTTGAGCCGCGAGCGCGATCGCGCGGACGCGCGTATCGATCACGAGCTGACCGGTCGCGATTCGATCTTCACCCGCGCCAGCTGGCAGCGTCGCGATCCCGACGCGTTCACGTTCGAGAGCACCGGCGGCAACGGGGGCGGGGGACTGACCAAGCTCGGTCTCCTCAACCGTCAGTCGAAGGCGATCACGCTCGCCGGCGGATGGACCCGGATCTGGTCCAACGCCATCGTCAGCGAGTTTCGTAGCGGCTACAGCTCCGACACGCGGAATCGGCGCAGCCATTTTGTCGCCGGCCAACTGGGGATCGGACTCGAGGTGCCGCCTCTCGCAACCGAGGTGCCCGGTTTCCCGTCCTTCCTGTTCTCCGGGGCGAACCGGCCGTCGGACATTCGCGACCAGCGGCAGAACACCTTCCGGGATCTCGATCAATCGTCCTTCTCGCTCAGCAGCAGCTCGACCTGGCTGAAGGGGAGGCACTCGATCAAGTTTGGCGGCATCTACACCCGGAACTACGCGAAGGACGGCTACTCCACCGGCGCGAACGAGTCGAAGGGCGCCTACGCGTTCTCGGGATTTGCCTCGGGAAACGCTTTTGCGGACCTGCTGCTCGGGCTGCCGAACGAAGTGCGCGAGCAGCGCAACACGCGCGGCGACCTGCCGATGGACACGTTCTCGAACGATTGGGCGGTGTTCGCGCAGGACGATCTCAAGCTGACCCAGCGGCTCACGCTGTTCCTGGGGCTCCGCTATGAGGTGGTCGGCGTTTTCATCGACAGAAACAACATCTTCGCGAACTTCGTCCCGACCGACGGCGGGCATCACGTCGTACCGAGCACCGCCATAGCCGCGCTGTTGCCTCCCGGCGCGGTTCGACTGGGCCGCACGCTCACCGCGGACCAGTTCGATGTCGGCCGCGGGATGATCAAGACCGATCGGAACAACATCAGCCCGCGGCTCGGCTTCGCGCATCGCCTCGACAGCAGCAACAAGACCGTGCTCCGGGGCGGATTCGGCATCTTCCATCCGACGGGGGCCGCCCAGGGAGCGCGCGACATCATGTCGCGCAACCCGTTCCGGTACACCATCAGGTACGCCCGGCCTCGGCTGGCG
>JANOJK010000439.1:0-10181 GCA_031408165.1 Acidobacteriota bacterium
GGCGGATCAATGCCTGCGAACAGGATGGCTGCTGAGTTCAGCTTTGCGGCCTCCTGTGTCGCCCTAGCCCCGGGCGGTTGGATGGTCGGGGGGCGAGTTCAACTGCACCGCGAATCTCGCCGACTGCTTCGGGCTGCGGACGGCGATCGCCACGGCGATGGTGGACTACCCGGTCGGCGCGCTCGTCGCGGGACAGGTCCGCGCGATGGGGGTCACGCCGCACTACCGGATGTTCGCGCACGACGGCGTGCGCGGCCCGAACATAGCGGCTGTCTACAGCGACCGCGGCTTCGGCATCCGGGGCCCTGTCGTCTTCTACAACCGCGCGAACGAAGCCGCCGCCCTGTTGCAGCCCGGGGACTTCGACTGGAACGCGATCTTCGCGTCAGGCGTGCGCTGGTTCCACAGCGGCGGCATCTTCGCGTCGCTCTCGGCCACGACCGCCGATCTGATCATCGAAGCGATGCAGGCGGCAAAGGCGCACGGGGCGATCGTCTCCTTCGACCTGAACTACCGCGAGAAACTGTGGCGCGCCGCCGGCGGCGCGGATCGCGCGGTGTCGGTCCTCGGCCGGATCGTCGAGCACGTCGACGTCCTGGTCGGCAACGAGGAGGATCTCCAGAAGGGGCTGGGCATTCCGGGACCGCAGGTCGCCGCCAAGTCGACACTGGATCCGAGCGCGTTCATCGACATGATGGAACGCGTGGTCTCGCGGTTCCCGAACATGAAGATCGTCGCGACCACGCTGCGGGAGGTGCACTCCACGAACCGGCACGCGTGGGGGGCGGTGGCGTGGATCGGCGGGCAGACCTACGTATCGCCGACCTGCGAGCTCGACGTGTTCGACCGCGTCGGCGGCGGCGACGGCTTCGCGTCGGGGTTCTTCTACGGGCTCTTGAGCGGCGCCTCACCCGACGAAGCGGTGCGGCTCGGCTGGGCGCACGGCGCGCTGCTGACGACGTTCCCCGGCGACACGACGATGGCGACACTGGAGCAGGTGCGCGCGGTCGCCACGGGCGGGTCGGCGCGGATCGCGCGCTAAAGGATCAAACAGGAGATCTGAAGATCAGGAGACGTTCGAGTTCAGAGAATCCCTGCTGCCCTCCTGTGAACGATCTCAGCGGAAGATCCCCTTGAGCTTCTTTCCCAGGCCCGAGAACAACCCCTTCACGGCGCGCTGGATCTGCTGCTTGATCGAGCCCTGGTGGATGGGACACATGCGCGAAGGGATGTCGTCTCCTTCTTTGAAGAACTCCGAGTAAGTCGGACAGCCTTCAAGGGGCTTCAGGTACGACACCTTGCACAACTGCATCTCCAGCATGCCGTCGGCCGGCAGGAAGTCGCGCGCGGCACGCTTGCGCGCCGCCGCCTTCATGAACTCGCTCCAGATCGGGAGCGCGTACCGGGCGCCGTAGCCCTCGCGACCGATCGTCGCCGGCTGATCGGCGCCGACCCAGACGCCCGCGACCGTGGCGGTCGTGAACCCGACGAACCACGCATCCTTGAAGTCATCGGTCGTGCCGGTCTTGCCCCCGGCGGGAAACCGGACGCCGTGACTGGCGCGCGCGGCGGCCGCCGTGCCGCGGTCCATGACGTCTTCCAGCATCGAGACCATCTGGTAGGCGACCGGCTCGGTGACGACCCGCTCCTGCCGCACGGCGTTCTCGTAGGCGACGCTGCCGTCGGCATCGATAACGCGGGTGATGGCGCGCGGCCGGACGGCGTAGCCGCCGTTGGGAAAGGCCGCGAACGCCACGGTCAGGTCGAGCGGCGTGACGAGCCCGGTCCCCAGGGAGAGCGACGGCACATCGGGCAGATCCCGCAGCCCGACGTCCGACGCGAGCCGGAGCACGGGGCGGGATCCGATGCGCTGCTGCAGGAGCGCCGCCGCGCGATTGTTCGATTCGATGATCGCCGCGCGCAGCGTCAGCGCATCCGGCATCTCGCCGCGCGAGTTGCGCGGCGCCCACTCCTCGGGCCCCTGCGGCGTGATCGCGGTCAGGCCTTCGAGCATGCTGACCGGCGAATACCCCTTCGACAGCGCCGCCGCGTACAGGAACGGCTTGAACGCGGATCCGGGCTGCCGCCTGCTGCGCCAGGCGCGGTTGAACTGCGATTGCCGGAAGTCCCGCCCGCCCACCATCGCCAGCACGTCGCCGGTCGCCGGATCGATCGCCACCAGCGCCGCCTGCAGGTCGCCGTTCCCGAGGCGCCGCAGGCCGCTCTCGACCGCGCGTTCCGCCGCCTCCTGGAGTTCGGGGACGAACGTGGTGCGCACCTGCCAGTCGGGCGGGTGGTCGCCGCCGAAGCGATCGCGGAATTGCTGGCGAAGGTACTCCTTCGCGTACCCGAACCGCCCTTCCGTGGCCCCGGGGAAGGGGCGAATTCGCGGCTTCGCCCGCGCCGCCGCCGTCTCCTGCTCGGGCGTGATGAACCCTTCCTCGCGCATCCGCTGCAGCACGACGCGGCTGCGATCGAGCGCGCCGTCGAGGTTCGACCAGGGGGACAGGGCGGACGGCGCGCGGATCAGACCCGCGACGAGCGACGCCTCGGGAAGCGTCAGCTTGCTGGCCGGCTTCCCATACAGGTTCTGCGACATCGTTTCGACGCCGTAGACCCCGCCACTCAAATAGATGCGGTTCAAGTACAGCTCGAGAATCTGTTTCTTCGAGAGCTCCTGCTCGAGAAGGATCGCGAGGACCGCCTCCTGCGCCTTCCGGACGGGCGTACGCTTGTTCGACAGGAACAGCGTCCGCGCCAGCTGCTGGGTGAGCGTGCTCGCGCCTTCGAGCCGGCGCCCGCCGCGCACGCCGCGCCACACGGCGCGCCCGAGCCCGAGCGGATCGATGCCCGGATGGCGGTAGAACCGGTGGTCCTCGACGGCGATGATCGCGTTGCGGAGGTCGGGCGCAATGTCGTCCAGCGAGACGTCTCGCCGGTTCTCGTCCATCCGGAACCATGGACGGCCGTCCGCGGAATAGAACCAGGTATCGCCGACACCGCGGCGCAGCTTGTGGACGGCCCATCCCTGGCGCATCGACCACACGACTGTGATGGCGGTGAAGGTGACCAGGCACGCGTAGAGCACGGCCAGGACGCGATCCCTGGTGAGGCGGACCGGGATCACCGCGCCGGCCTGCCCTGACCGTCGTCTGCGAACCGGCGGCGGGCGTGCAGCACGAGAGACAGCATGAGGTAGTAGACGGGGAACGCCAGCGAACCGATCGCCATCCACCGCGGCGGGGACGGCCACATCCAGATGATCGCGCCGACGAGCAGCGTCCAGGTCGATCCCAGCAGCAGCGTCAGCGTGCGCAGCGTCGTCGTGCGCGACGGATAGACATAGCCGATGCGTACGAAGATCAGGGCGCTCAATGCGACCAGCACCGCCGCGTTGACGCCACGCGGCACCTGGAACAGCAGCAGGTACAGCACCACGATGTTCCAGTACGACGGGAAGCCCGTGAAGAAATGGTCGGAGGACTTCGCGTCGGGCGCGACGAAGCCATAGACGCTGCTCAGGAGGACGACCGCGATGACCGGCAGCGCCATCGACGGAGGCAGCCCGCCCGCTGCCTCGAGCAGCAGCAGCGGCACGAACACGAAGGTGAGGTAGTCCACGATGTCGTCAATGCGCGCCCCATCCACCTCCGGCAGCACCTCTTTCACCCGCGCGCGCCGCGCGAGCACGCCGTCGGTCGCGTCCACGATGGTCGCCGTGAACAGCGAACCGAGGGCCAGTCGATCGTTGCCGTGAACGACGGCCCAGGCCGCCACGAATGCAAGGACCGTCCCCGTGGCGGTATAGCCGTGCACCAGCCATGCGCGCCGGCGCTCAGGTGCGCTCGCGCCTATACGGCTGGGCTTGGCGACGGCATGGTCCGGCATCGTGGTAGAATCTGAGCACATTCCAATCCCAGCGGAGTGTCCTTTTTCTTCAACTAAAGGCGCTGTCTGAATCGATCAGGCGGCAGGTTCGTTCAGCGAGCGGCGCGAAGCGTCCGCGCCGCCTGCGCAGCCCTTCAGTGAAATGGACCATTGGTGTTTACAACGCTCCGGCGCCCACGCTACTTCGTTCCGGCTGCCCTGCTCCTGTGCGGGCTGGTGGCCGCGGGGATCTACGTCAGCCAACGCCCGGCTGCGCCGCCGGAGCTCGCCTTCTCCGAGTTCCTCCAGCACATCGACCGCGGCGAGGTGAAGCAGGTCCGCTTCGCCGACGGCGCCATCGCGCTGACGCTGGCGAACGGCAGCACCGCCACCACCATCGCGCCGCCGAGCTTCCTCGCGGCCGACTCCGCCTTTTTCACCAGACTCACCGAGCGTGGCGTCCGCGTCCAGATTCAGCGTACGCCTGATCCCGGGGCGCTGACGCCGCTGTCGGTCGCCATCGGGCTGTTCTTTCTGGCGCTCCTCGGCTTCACGGTCTACCGCACGACGGCAGGCCGCATCCACACGCCCGGCAAGGCGAAGTTGGCGGACCGCAGCGGCCAGGTGGTGACGTTCCAGGACGTCGCGGGCGTCGACGAAGCCAAGGACGAGGTCAAGGAAATCGTCGACTTCCTGCGTCACCCTGAGCGCTTCTCGTCGCTTGGCGGGCGGATCCCGAAGGGCGTGCTCCTCGTCGGGCCCCCGGGCACGGGCAAGACGCTGCTCGCGCGCTCGATTGCGGGGGAAGCGGACGTGCCGTTCATCTTCGCGAGCGGCTCTGACTTCGTCGAAATGTATGCCGGTGTCGGCGCCGCGCGCGTCCGCCGGCTGTTCAAGGACGCACGCCGCCACAAGTCCTGCATCGTCTTCATCGACGAGCTCGACGCGGTGGGCCGCAGCCGCGGCGGCAGCTCGCTCAGCCACGAAGAGCGCGAGCAGACGCTGAACCAGCTGCTCGTCGAGATGGACGGCTTCGAGTGCTCGACCGGGATCGTCGTGATCGCCGCCACCAACCGGCAGGACATCCTCGACCCGGCGCTGCTGCGTCCGGGGCGATTCGACCGCCAGGTCATGGTCGGCAATCCGGACGTGAAGGGGCGTGAAGCGATCCTGGGCGTCCACGGGCGCAAGGTCACGATGGGCGGCGACGTCAACCTGCGGTCGATCGCGCGCGGCACGCCCGGCTTTTCCGGCGCCGACCTCGCGAACCTCGTCAACGAGGCCGCGCTCGCGGCCGGACGCGGCGGCCGCGACCAGGTCACCGGCAAGGACATGGAGTCCGCCCGCGACAAGGTCCTGATGGGCGTGGAGCGGCGGTCGGTCGTGCTGAGCGAGCTCGATCGCGTCAACTGCGCGTATCACGAGGCGGGCCACGCGGCCATCGCGGCGCTGCTGCCGATGGCGGATCCGCTGCACAAGGTCTCGATCATTCCGCGCGGGCGCGCAATGGGCGTGACGATGCAGCTGCCCGAAGGGGATCGGCACACCTACACGAAGGGCTACCTCGAGACGCAGATCGCCGTCCTGATGGGCGGCCGCGTCGCGGAGGAGCTCTTCATGAACCACATGACCAGCGGCGCGTCGAACGACATCGAGCGCGCCACCGACATCGCGCAGCACATGGTGTGTGAGTGGGGTATGTCGGCGCTCGGCATGCGCGCGTTCCGCAAGGCCGGCAACAGCTTCGAGTCCGACCGGACGCACGCGATGAGCGAAGCCACCGCCCGGCGGGTCGACGAGGAAATCGAAAAGATCATCAACGGCGGCTACGACCGCGCCTACGACGTCCTGAACCGCAACCGCCCGGCCGTACGGCTGATCGCCGAGGCGCTCCTCGAGCAGGAAACGCTCGATGCGGAGGAGTTGAAGGCGCTGCTTGCGAAGGCTGACGCGACGGGCTGAGCCACGGACTGCCCCGGCCGCGCTCATCGCGCGGGCAGGCGCGCGCTCGAGCTGACCCCCGGCAGACGGCCGCCCACGCCGGACGCGTTCGCGCGGACGTGCGGCAGGCGCTTGGCGCCGCTACGTGGATTTCGCCAGACGCCGGTCGATCTCGGCCAGTGCGGCGTCGATCTGCGTCTTCCGCACCGGATGCGTGGTGGCGCCCGCCTGGCGGGTGAGCTCGGCCCTGGCGAGCTTCAGCGATTCCTTCTGCCGCACGGCTTCCGGATCGACGACGGGCGCCGGTCCGCTCGAGCGGCGGCGATCCGCCTCGCGCTCTTCCATGCGCTCGGAAATCTTTGCCTCGGCGTCGACGAGTCCCTCTCCGGAATCTCCCATCCCTTAAGGATAACAGGATCGGAGCGGTGAAGACTGCAGGCGGACGCCGAAAGCGGAGAAAATAGCCGTGTGCAGAAGAGCACACCCGTCCTGGCGCTGTTTCACCCGGCGGTCGCCGAATGGTTCAGCGCCTCGTTCGCGGCGCCGACTCCGCCCCAGACCGAGGGCTGGCCGTCGATTGCCCGCGGCGAATCCACGCTGATCCTCGCGCCGACCGGCAGCGGCAAGACGCTGACCGCGTTTCTCTGGGCGATCGACCGCCTCATGTTCTCACCTCCGGAGACCCCGGCACGGAAGGTCAGTGCCTGCCGCGTGCTGTACGTGTCGCCGCTCAAGGCGCTCGCCGTCGACGTCGAGCGCAACCTGCGCTCGCCGATCGCCGGCATCGCGCACCGCGCGGCGGCGCGCGGCGACGCGTTCCATCCGCCCGTGGTTGCGGTCCGCACCGGCGATACGCCCGCGGCGGAGCGCGCGCGGTTCCAGCGCGAGCCGGCCGACATCCTCATCACCACGCCGGAATCGCTGTATCTCCTCCTGACCTCGAACGCGCACGAGGCGCTGAAGTCGATCGACACGGTGATCATCGACGAGATCCACGCGCTCGTCCCCACCAAGCGCGGCGCGCACATGGCGCTGTCACTGGAGCGCCTGGAGGCGATTACGGCGTTGCCGCTGCAGCGGATCGGGCTGTCGGCCACGCAGCGTCCACTGGACGAAGTGGCGCGCTTCCTCGGCGGGACCGCGACACTGCCTCACCGGAGCGCCGCAGCCTCGAAGGCGGGCCGCGGATCGCGCGGATCGAAGGCCAGCCATGGAACGCGCGGGTCAAAACCCGGCCGCGGAACACGCGGCGCAGTCGACACCGTGTTGAACGACGCTGCAGAAGCCATCCACGACGAGTTCAGCGCCGATCGCGCGTCGCCAAGGTATCGCCCTGTCACCATCGTCGACACGTCGCAGAAAAAGAAGCTGGAGCTGACGATCGAAGTGCCAGTCGAAGACATGGCGCGGATGGGGGAGATCGAGGACATCCCGAGCGGCCCCGCGGCCGGCGCGCAGCGATCGTCCATCTGGAGCGCCATCCATCCGCGCCTCCTCGAGCTGGTGCGCGCGCACCGATCGACCCTCATCTTCGTGAACAGCCGCCGCGTGGCGGAGCGCCTGGCCGGCGCCGTGAACGAGCTCGCGGGCGAGCCGCTCGTCCGGGCGCACCACGGGTCGCTCGCGCGGCCGCAGCGGATCGAGATCGAAGACAAGCTCAAGGCCGGACAGATCCGCGGCCTCGTGGCCACCTCCTCGCTCGAGCTCGGGATCGACATGGGCGCGATCGATCTCGTGATCCAGATCGAGGCGCCGCCGTCGGTTGCAAGCGGCATGCAGCGCATCGGGCGGTCGGGCCACACGATCGATCAGCCGAGCCGCGGGATCATCGTCCCCAAGTACCGCGGTGACCTGGTGGCGTGCGCCGCGGTCACGCGCGCCATGCACGACGCCGAAATCGAGTCGATCCGTTACCCGAGGAACCCGCTCGACGTGCTGGCGCAGCAGATCGTCGCGATGGTCGCGATGGAGACGTGGGACGTGGACGAGCTCTTCCACGCCGTCCGCTGCGCCGCGCCGTTCGCCGAGTTGAGCCGATCGATCTTCGATGGCGTCCTCGACATGCTGTCGGGCCGCTACCCGTCGGACGACTTCGCCGATCTCCGTCCCCGGATCACCTGGGACCGGCTGAAGAACCAGCTGGCCGCGCGCGAGGGCGCCAGGCGCATCGCGGTCATCAACGGCGGCACGATCCCGGATCGCGGCCTCTACAGCGTCTTCCTCGCCGGCGGGAAGGGACCGGCGTCGCGCGTCGGCGAGCTGGACGAGGAGATGGTGTTCGAAAGCCGCGTCGGCGAGACCTTCCTGCTGGGCGCCTCGTCGTGGCGCATCGAGGAGATCACTCACGATCGGGTGATCGTGACGCCCGCCCCCGGGCAGCCCGGGAAGATGCCGTTCTGGAAGGCGGACTCGGCCGGCCGGCCGCTGGAGCTCGGCCGCCACATCGGCGCGCTCGTCCGGACCCTCCGCCAGATGCCGCCGGCCGCGGCGATCCAGCGGCTCACGACACGTCACGACCTCGACGCGCGCGCCGCCGAGAACATGCTGCGCTACCTCGCCGACCAGGCGGCCGCCACCGGATCGGTTCCCGACGACCGCACCATCGTCATCGAGCGGACGCGCGACGAGCTGGGCGACTGGCGGATCTGCCTCATGTCGCCGTTCGGCGGCCGTATCCACGCACCGTGGGCCATGGCGGTCGTGGAACGCGTCCGCGCCGAAACCGGCGGCGACGCGGAAACCATGTGGACCGACGATGGGTTCGTCGTGCGGTTTCCGGAGACGGAGACGCCTCCCGATCCGGCGCTGCTACTGCCTCCGTCGGACGAGGCGGAGGCACTGGTCGTCCGCCAGATCGGCGGGACCGCGCTCTTCGCGGCGAAGTTCCGCGAGGCGGCCGCGCGCGCGCTGCTGCTGCCCCGCCGCCGCCCCGGGGGGCGCACGCCGCTCTGGCAGCAGCGGAAGCGGGCCGCGGATCTGCTCGCCGTGGCGGCGCGTTTCGGATCGTTTCCGATGATTCTCGAGGCCTACCGCGAGATTCTGCGGGACGTGTTCGACATTCCGGCTCTCGTCGATACGCTGCGGCGCATCGAGGGGCGCGAGATCCGGGCGGTCACCGTCGATTCCACGTTGCCGTCGCCGTTCGCGTCGGCGCTCCTCTTCGGCTACGTCGCCAACTACATCTACGACGGCGATGCGCCGCTCGCCGAGCGCCGCGCGCAGGCGCTCTCGATCGATCAGGGGCAGCTGCGCGAGCTGCTCGGCGAAGCCGAGCTGCGGGAGCTGCTCGCCGCGGATGCGCTTGCCGACGTCGAGCTGCAGCTCCAGCAGCTGGACGAACGCTACCGGGCCCGTTCGGTGGACGCCGTCCACGACCTGCTGCTGCACCTCGGCGACCTCACACCGGCAGAGATTGCGGCGCGGTCGAGCCTGCCCGCGGCCGACGCGATCGAGCGGCTCACGCGCGACCGCCGCATCCTGCCGATCACGATCGGCGGCGACGGGCGGCTGGTGCCCGTGGAGTACGCGGCGCGGTACCGCGACGCCCTGGGTGTGCCGCTCCCGACCGGGCTGCCGGAATCGCTGCTCGCACCCGTCCCGGACGCGGCCCTGGATCTGGCGCGCCGTTTTGCGCGCACGCACGGACCGTTCACGACCGCGGAGTTCGCGGCGCGCTACGCCCTCGGCCGCTCGACCGCAGAGGCCCTGCTCAAAACGCTGGGCGCTGCCGGGCGGCTGCTCGAGGGGGAATTCCGCCCGGGCGGCACGGGGCGCGAGTGGTCGGACCCGGACGTCCTCCAGACGATCCGGCGGCGGTCGCTGGCGAAGCTGCGAAAGGAGGTCGAGCCGGTCGAGCCGCCGGTGCTCGCCCGTCTCGTGACGTCGTGGCAGGGGCTGCTACGGCCGCGCGCCGGCCTCGACGCGCTGCTGGACGCGATCGAGATCCTGCAGGGCGCGCCGCTGCCCGCCTCGATCCTGGAAAGCGAGATCCTCTCGGCGCGAATCGCCGGCTACGCGCCCGGCGACCTCGACGCGCTGGCGGCGTCAGGGGAAGTGGTGTGGCGCGGCGTGGAGCCGATCGGCGACCACGACGGCCGGGTCGCCCTCTATCTGACGGATCATCTCCCGCGTCTCTGGCGGCCCGCTCCGGCGGCGGACCTCGGTGAGCGCGAGCGGGCGATTGTCGATCACCTGGCGGAGCAGGGCGCGTCCTTCTTCGCGTCGCTGCACGACGCGGCAGGCGCCGGGTATCCCGGCGAAACGGTCGATGCGATGTGGGACCTCGTGTGGAAGGGCATCGTCACCAACGACACGTTCCACGCGCTGCGGGCGTTCACGCGGGCGGCCGCGCGCCGTCCGCGCAAGCGTGAGCG
>JANOJK010000457.1:0-1915 GCA_031408165.1 Acidobacteriota bacterium
ATCGGATCGAGCTTTGCAATATCCGCCGCGGGAAGGGGAGGAGCCATATGGCCAACGCGCAGCGGTGGGAAGTGAAGCTGCTCGACTCTGGACGGTGCGAGCCCCTGAAGGCCGCCGTGCACGGTGTCTTGCTTGCGACGATGGGCGTGTGCGCCGCATACAATGCCGCGGCGTGGTTGAGACGGCGCCAGCGCCATCTCGCGATCAACGCGGTCATCTACTCCGCGGCCGTCTGGTGGGAGCGCTGCCACGTCGTCCACCACCTGGCCTCGTGCCACGGCACGCCGCAGGAGCGGGCACCGCAGGCCGACCTGAAAGACGCTGCCTGATCCGCGTTGGCGCCGCGCGTTAGCGGCGGGCGGGGGAGCTCAGTTCGAGGAGACCCGTCGCAGCAGTCCGAGGTCGGACAGCATCATGCCGGCGCCGAGGACGACGGACGTGAGCGGGTTTTCAGCGACGAGGACGGGTAGCCCTGTCTCTTCGCGCAGACGCTTGTCGAGATTCCGCAGCAGCGCGCCGCCGCCGGTGAGGACCACGCCGCGATCGCAAATGTCCGCGGAGAGCTCGGGCGGAATCTTTTCGAGCGAATCCCGCACGGCCTGTACGATCTGCCGCAGCGGCTCGGCGAGCGCCTCACGGACGTCCGCGTCCCGGATCGTCACGGTCCGCGGGACACCCTCCGTGACGTGCCGACCCTTCACCAGCATCTCGAGTGGCTCGTCGAGCGGCATCGCCGAACCGATTTCGAACTTGATCTGCTGCGCGGTGCGTTCGCCGATGTGCAGGTTGAACGCCCGGCGCAAGTAGAGGATGATCGCCTCGTCCATCGCGTCGCCCGCGACGCGCAGCGAGCGCCCGTAGACGGTGCCCGCCATGGAGATGACGGCGATGTCGGTCGTCCCGCCGCCGATGTCGATGACCATGTTGCCCGCGGCCTCGGTGACGGGGAGACCGGCGCCAATCGCGGCGGCCATCGGCTCGTCAACGAGGTGGACTTCGCTGGCCTTGACGCGGAACCCGCTGTCGCGAACCGCCCGCCGCTCCACCTGCGTGATTTCGGAGGGCACGCCGATCACTAGCCGCGGCCGTCGCCAGGGCGCCCGCCCCATGGCCTTCCGGACAAAGTGCACCAGCATCTTCTCGGCCGCGTCGAAATCGGCAATCACACCGTCGCGCAAAGGCCGCACCGCCCTGATGTTAGGGGGCGTCCGCCCGAGCATCTCGTGCGCCTCCGTGCCGACCGCCTCCACTTCTCCCTTGGCGGTGTTGAAGGCAACGATCGAAGGCTCGTTCAGGACGATGCCGCGGCCCTGGGCAAAGACGCAGGTGTTGGCCGTGCCGAGATCGATCGCGAGGTCGCTGGAGAACACGGATAGGAGGTTCATGGGCTGTGCCAAGTCCCCCCGCATGATCCGTTCCGCATCGCCCAACGCCGAATGTTGACGATCGCGTCATCGGCATGGCCCGCGAATTACAGATCCGGCACCGTCTCACGCTTCTGTAACAGCCCTCTCGCTACTTCGTCAGCTCCAGGGTCGCGATCGCACCCCCCATCTCCGGCATCGTGGCAGACACCTTGACGATGCGCCGCGACGTCGAGTCGACCCAAATCGTCTGCTCTCCCGGCTCGCCATCGGCGGACTTGATCTCGACCTTCCACGCCTTGAAGGCCCCCGCCGGCACGGTGACGTCCTCGATCGCGGTCACGCGCGCCTGCTTGAGCGTGGACTTGCGCTTCATCACGTCGAAGTTGCGGAACGTGACGGTGTAGCCATCCTTCAGCGGCAGCGCGGCGATTGAGCGGAACGCGGCGGGGCCGTCGGCGAAGAGCGGACCGCCCACGTTGACGGCGATCGGCTGCGGGGGCCCGCCCATCGCCCCCGTGCCGGTGGCCTTCGCGCCATCAAAGTTCAGC
>JANOJK010000487.1:0-13261 GCA_031408165.1 Acidobacteriota bacterium
GTCGCCGCCATCTGTTACACGGGCGCCCGGCCGGTCTTCGTCGACATCGACCCGGCCACCTTCACGATGGACGTGAACCAGATCGCCCGCGCCATCACGCCGAAGACCAAGGCCATCCTGCCGGTGCACCTGTACGGACAGGCGGCCGACATGGATCCCATTCTCGACATCGCGGCGCAGTACGGCCTCGCGGTGATCGAGGACGCGTGCCAGGCGCACATCGCGCAGTACAAAGCCCGCCCCGTCGGCGGCCTCGGCCGCGCCGGCTGCTTCAGCTTCTACCCGGGGAAGAACCTCGGCGCCTACGGCGAAGGCGGGATGCTGGTCACTAACGATCCCGCGATGGCGCGGCAGGCGAGAATGCTGCGCGACTGGGGCCAGGAGCGCAAGTACCAGCACGTCCTGAAGGGGTTCAACTACCGCATGGAAGGGCTCCAGGGGGCCATCCTGCGCGTCAAGCTCCGCCATCTGCCGGCCTGGACCGAGGCGCGGCGCCGCCATGCCCAGTCGTATCACGACCGGCTGCGCCACAGCGGCCTGACGCTCCCGATCGAAACGTCGTACGCCCGGCACGTGTACCACATCTACGCGGTCCGCGTCGCCGATCGCACGACGCTGCAGCGCACGCTGCAGGCCAACGGCATCTCGACCGGCATCCACTATCCGGTGCCGGTGCACCTCCAGCCCGCCTACGCGGACCTGGGCTACGGTCCGGGCGATTTCCCGGCATCCGAGCGCGCCGCCCGCGAGGTGCTTTCGCTGCCGATGTTCCCGGAGCTGTCCGACACGGAGATCGACATGGTCTCGGCCGCGATCTCGCAGGAGGCGTACGTTGTCTGATTCCGATGCGCGCGTCGTACCCGCGGTGCACGGCGCGCGCACCACGGGCCGAGACCATCCCTTCATGGAACCCCTGGCCGACTGGCTCAGGGCGGGCTACTCGTACGACCGCCTCGTGGACCTGTATACGCGCTTCATGGACGGCGATGATTCCATGAACACGGCCATGCGCGCCGCCATCTTCACGGCGGCCGCGCGGCGGGCCGCGCCGGGGCTGCACGTCGGCAGCGGCGTGGGCTTCAAGCACCTGGACACCTTCGAAATCGGCGAGGGGGTGTTCATCGGCGCGCAGGCCTACCTTCAGGGGCGTTTCGACGGCCTCTGCGCGATCGGCGCGCACACCTGGATCGGGCCCCAGAGCTACCTCGACGCACGCAACCTGATCATCGAGGAACGCGTCGGCTGGGGACCCGGAGCGCGCGTGCTCGGCTCCAGTCACACCGGGCTCCCGATCGATCTCCCCATCATCCAGACCGATCTGGTCATCAAGCCCGTGCGCATCGAAGCCTGGGCGGACGTCGGCACGGGGGCAGTCATCCTGCCCGGCGTGACGGTGGGCCGCGGCAGCATCGTCGGCGCCGGGGCGGTGGTGACGACTGACGTCCCGCCATTCACGGTGGTGGCGGGCATACCCGCGCGGGTCATCCGGTCGCGCAGGCACGACGCGCGGCATTCCGGTGAGGAGGCGGCGATACTGCAATGGACACGCTGACGCTACGAAACGCCCGCGTACTCGTAACCGGGGGCGCCGGTCTCATCGGTTCGCACATCGTCGATCGCCTGGTCGGCGAGTCGACCGCCGAGATCGTCGTGCTCGACAACTTCGTCCGCGGGCGCCGCGAACACCTCGCGGAGGCCGCGACACTCGGCCGCGTCACCATCGTCGAGGGGGACATCCGCGATCGCGCGCTCGTCGCCGAGGTGATGAAGGGCATCGACGTGGTGTTTCACCAGGCGGCGATCCGTATCACCCAGTGCGCCGAGGATCCCGCGCTCGCCGTCGACGTCCTGGTCAACGGCACGCTCTCGGTGCTGCAGGCAGCCGTCGACGCCCGCGTGCGCAAGGTCGTGGCGGCCTCGTCCGCCTCGGTCTACGGCCTCGCCGACCGCTTTCCGACCGACGAGCAGCACCACGGCTACAACAACCGGACGCTGTACGGCGCCGCGAAGCTGTTCAACGAAGGGCTGCTGCGCGCCTTCAACGAGGAGTACGGCCTGGAGTACGTCGCGCTCCGCTACTTCAACGTCTACGGCCCCCGGATGGACACGCATGGCGCCTACACCGAAGTGTTCATCCGCTGGATGGAACAGATCGAACGCGGCCTCTCCCCGGTGATCTTCGGGGACGGGACGCAGACGATGGACTTCGTCTACGTGGAGGACGTGGCGCGCGCCAACCTGATGGCGGCCCGGGCGCCCGTCTCCGACACGGTCTACAACGTCGCGAGCGGCTCCGAGATCAGCCTCAAGGAGTGCGCCCAGGTCATGCTGGAAGCCATGGGCCGCAACCTGCCGGTCGAGCACGGGCCCGAGCGCAAGGTGAATCCCGTTCCACGCCGGCTGGCCGACGCCTGGCGTGCGCAGCAGGAGATCGGGTTCCAGACGCTCGTGCCTTTCGACGAGGGTGTCGAGAAGCTGGTGGCGTGGTGGCGTCAGACCATGGCGGTCGCAGTTGCCTAGCGCCGCGAAGGTCGAACGGCTCCCGCCGATCCCGATCGCACGGCCGACCATCGGCGAGGCCGAGTTCGCCGCGGTGCGGCGGCCGCTCGAGTCCGGGTGGCTGACGCAGGGCCCGGAGGTCGCGGCGTTCGAACGGGAGTTCGCCGCGTTTGTCGGGGCGCCGTTCGCGTGCGCGGTGTCGAACTGCACGACCGCGCTGCATCTCGCGCTGCGCGCGGTCGGGATCGCCGCGGGGGACGAGGTCGTGACGGTCAGTCACTCCTTCATCGCGACCGCGAACGCCATCCGCTACTGCGGCGCGATCCCCGTATTCGTCGACGTGCAGCCCGACACCTACAACATGGACCCGGCGCGCCTCGAGGAGGCCATCGGCCCGAAGACGCGGGCGATTCTCGTGGTGCACCAGCTCGGGATGCCGTGCGATCTGCGCGCCATCCTCGCGATCGCCCGGCGCCACGGGCTCCCCGTCGTGGAGGATGCGGCGTGCGCCGCCGGCAGCCAGATTCTCTGGGACGGCTCGTGGGAGACCATCGGCCGCCCGCACGGCGACATCGCCTGTTTCTCGTTCCACCCGCGCAAGATCCTCACGACGGGCGACGGCGGCATGCTGACGACGGCGAACCCCGAGTTCGACCGCCGCGTGCGCTTGTGGCGCCAGCACGCCATGACCGTGACCGACACCGCGCGCCACGCCTCGAACCGCGTGGTCTTCGAGCAGTACAGCGAGCTCGGGTTCAACTACCGGCTCACCGACCTCCAGGCGGCGATCGGCCGCGTCCAGCTCGAGCGCCTCCCCGAGCAGGTCGTGCGGCGGCGCGCGCTGGCGGATCGCTATCGCGAGCTGCTCTCAGGCCTGGCCGACCTGCAGCTGCCGTTCGAACCGGCGTGGGCGCGCAGCAACTGGCAGAGCTTCTGCGTCCGGTTGCCGTACGGATGCGATCAGGCGCGCGTGATGCAGTCGATGCTCGACGACGCCATCGCCACGCGGCGCGGGGTGATGTGCGCCCACCGCGAGCCCGCGTATCGGCACGAGCCGTGGCGCGCGGCGGGCGAGAGCGGACCCGACGGGTGTGCCGCGCTGCAGCGGAGCGAAGAGATCACCGACGACGGGATCATCCTGCCGCTCTACGCGGGGATGACCGACGAGGACCAGCAGCGGGTGGCGCGGTCGCTCGTGCACGCAGTGTCGGAAGAAGACAGGAGACTGTTCCCATGAACGCAGGTGCCCCGCAGCAGGCAGGTGGATCGCTGGACGGGGCGGCCATCGAGCAGATCGTGCTGGACGCGGTGCGTTCCACGAACATGGCCCGCCAGCCCTCGTCGCAGCTCGAGGTGGCGCCGGACGCGGCGATCTTCGGTCCGGGCAGCCCGCTCGACTCCCTCGGACTCGTGGCGCTGCTGCTCGACCTCGAGGAGGCCTTCGCGGCGGCCGGCTATCCGCTCGTCCTGAGCGACGAGCGCGCCGTGTCCCAGCGGCGCAGTCCGTTTCGGAGCGTCCGATCGCTGGTGGAGTACATCTCGGCACTGGTCCAGGGCGGGTGAGTGATGGCGGCACGACGGGTACTCGTCACTGGCGCAACGCGAGGGCTCGGGAGAGCGCTCGCGGAACATTGCCTGGCCGCCGGCGACGAGGTCATCGGCTGCGGACGCAGTCCCTCGTCGCTGAGGCACGAGCGCTACACGCACCACGCCTGTGACGTGACCGATGCGGCGGCGGTCGGCGCGCTCTTCGCGGGACTGAAGCGCGGAGCGCGGACGCTCGACGTGCTCATCAACAACGCCGGGATCGCCAACATGAACGCCTTCGCGCTCACGCCGGTCGAGGCGGCCCGCCGCGTGATGGACACGAACTTCATCGCGGCGTTCAACGTCACGCGGGAGGCGCTGCGCCTGCTGCGCCGATCCTCCGCCGCGCGCATCGTGAACATCAGCACGGTCGCCGTGCCGTTGCGCCTCGAGGGGGAGGCGATCTACGCGGCGTCCAAGAGCGCCCTCGAGACGTTCACCCGCATCGCGGCGCGCGAAGTCGGGCCATTCGGCATCACCTGCAACGCCGTCGGGCCCTCGCCCATCGAGACCGCGCTCACCGCGTCGGTGCCGCGCGCGAAAATCCAGGCCATGGTGGACGCGCAGGCGATCCGCCGATGGGCGGTGCCCGGCGACGTCGCCAACGTCGTCGACTTCTTCCTGCGGCCGGAAAGCGGCATGGTGACCGGACAGGTCATCTACCTCGGAGGGATCAGCTGATGCTCGACTGGCTGCTCGACCGCCTCGCGCACGCCGCGGATCGCCCAGCGCTGGCCCACGGGTCCTCGGTGTTCACGTACGCGGATCTCCTCGGGCACGTCGGGCGGTGGGCCGGGCTGTTCGCCGATCGCGGGATCGCGGGCCGCGTGGTCAGCATCGAGGGGGAGTACGGGGTCGACACGGTCGCGGCGTTCATCGCCGCCGCACTCGGCGACAACGTCATCGTGCCGATCTCGGCGGCCTCCGACGCCCACCGCGACACGTTCCTCGCGCTGGCCGAAGTCGAATTCCGCGTGATTCCCGGCGCCGGTGACTCCGTCGTACCGACAGGACGCCACGCGACCCACGTCTTCTACGGCCGGCTGCGGGAATCGACGAGCAGCGGGCTCGTGCTGTTTTCTTCCGGCACCTCGGGCGTACACAAGGCCGCGGTGCACGACCTTGGCCTGCTCCTGGAGAAATTCAGGCCGGTGCGGCATTCGTATCGCGCCCTCGTGTTCCTGCAACTGGATCACATCGGCGGGGTCAACACGCTGTTCTACACGCTGTCCAACGGCGGGACGGTGGTCGTCGCGACGGGACGGACGCCGGGCGAGGTGTGCGAAGCCGTCGCCCGCCATCGCGTGCAGCTGCTGCCGACCTCCCCCACGTTTCTCAACCTGCTGCTGCTGTCCGAAGAGGCCGGCCGGCACGACCTGTCTTCGCTCGAACTCATCACCTACGGCACCGAACCGATGCCGGAGCTCACCCTGCGGCGGGTCCGCGAGGCGTTTCCGGCCGTGCGGCTGCTCCAGACGTATGGGCTGAGCGAGCTCGGCATCCTGCGATCGCAGTCGCGCGCGCCCGGGTCCCTCTGGATGCGGATCGGCGGCGAAGGCTTCGAAACCCGGGTGGTCGACGGACGCCTGTTCATCAAGGCGCAGTCGGCGATGCTCGGGTATCTCAACGCGCCGAGCCCCTTCGACGACAAGGGCTTCTTCGACACGGGCGACATCGTCGAGCTCGACGGCGAATGGCTGCGTGTCCTCGGCAGGGCGACGGAGATCATCAACGTCGGCGGAAACAAGGTGTTCCCTGCCGAGGTCGAGAACACCCTGATGGCGCTGCCCAACGTCGAGGACGTCTCCGTGCACGCCGAGCGCAGCCCGATCATGGGACAGATCGTCGCCGCGACCGTGCGGCTCGCCGAGCCCGAGAGTCCGGTGGCGTTCAAGACGCGGATGCGCCTGTTCTGCCAGGGGAAGCTTGCCGCCTACAAGATTCCGGCCAGGGTCACCTTCGCCGACACCATGCACTCGCCGCGGTTCAAGAAGCTGCGCGCCGCCGGGGTGCCTGCCGTGGAGGCCGGATCATGACGCTTCGACCGCTGCTCAAACACGCGATCGACGCGGCGAGCCTCGTTTTCGTGGCGCCCGCGGCCGCCATGTGTGAGCTCGAAGCACGCACGACGAGCGCCGAGTCCACGTTCGCCTTCTGGGCGCAGGCATTCGCGATCGTGCCCGGATTGCCCGGTGTGTTCCTCCGCCGGGCGTTCTACCGCCTCACCCTCGAGTCGTGCGGCCACAGCTTCTTCATCGGATTCGGCGCCCTCGTGTCGCACCGCGCGGCCTGCATCGAGGACGACGTGTACGTCGGCCCGTATGCGGTCATCGGATCGTGCCGGCTGCAGCAGGGATGCCTGATCGGCACCCGCTGCAGCATCGTGAGCGGCGCCGGGCTGCACACGCTGAATGCCCTGCTCCACTGGACGCCGTGCGACCTGTCGCAGCTCCGGCGCATCGACATCGGGGCGTACGCCTGGATCGGGGAGGGGGCGCTGGTTCTCGCCGACATCGGCAGTTCGACCATGGTCGCCGCGGGCGCGGTGGTGTCCGCGGCGGTCCCGGCCGGCACGATGGTCGCGGGCAATCCCGCCCGCTTCGTCCGGCGGCTGTCGGCCTGAGCGGGGGGAAGCCATGCCGACGACCCCGCGGTTTCCGTTCGTCGACTCGATGAAGGCGCTGGGGATGGCGCTGATCGTGTACGGGCACGTGGCGCATGCCTCGACCCTGCCGCTCACGCCGCCGATCTATTTGAAGCAGCTCGGCGTCGCCTTCTTCCTGTTCGTCACCGGATTCACGCTGGCCCGCGAACGGCGCGGCCCATTCGCCGCCGTCGTGCACCGCCTCCGGCCGGTCTACGGCTACGGGATTGCGCTGGCCCTCGTGATCTCCCTCATCGGCGCCGCGACCGGAACCGGGCTGGCGCTCAGCAACTACCTGCCGTTCGCCGGCGGGGCCAACGTCGTGCGCGACGCCTTCCCCGCCAACCCGACGACCTGGTACATCGGCACCTATGTGCACGTCCTGCTGCTCTGGGCGCTGTGGCTGCGCCACGCGACGATCCGCCCGTGGATGATTGCCGCCGCGGTGGCGGTCGAGATTCCGGTTCGCGCGCTCCTCGTCGCGTACGCGGGGCCTTACGTCGCCTACATGCTCTTTACCAACTGGACGGCGGTCTTTCTGCTCGGGATGTATCACGGGCAGCAGGGGGCCGAGCGGGACGGTGGGGCCTACCGGGCCGTGCTCCCCGCCTGCGTTCTCGCGGCGGGCCTCGTCGTCTCGGCGCTCGCGTTCCGCTTCGTCGGCGTCGTCCCCACGTTTCCGTTCATGACCGTCGCAGGCGGGTCCGAGGCGCTCGCCGCCGCGGTCGTGTCGAGCGGTGCGTCGGCGCTCTACCTGGGAACGACCGCGCTGGTGTTTGCCGTCTCGAGCCACCTCGTGGCGCCGGCCGCCGTCCGATTCATCTCGCGCAACTCGCTCGTGGTGTTCCTCGTCCACATGCCGGTCTTCTTTGCGCTCGCGCCGGTACTCGCGGGCCAGGGCCTGGGGTACTGGCCTCGTGCCGCCATTCAGTTCACCGTCTGTCTTCCGGGGCTGGCACTCCTGTCCGAAGCGATCCACGCCGGACTCCGCTCGACGCGCGTGCGCGCCCGCTCGGCCGCGATCAGCTCGGCATGGCAGCGGACCGCCGCCGGCCGGCGGATCGCCGCCCATCAATAGGATGAATCCCATCATGAGCCGCGTTGACGTCATCATCCCCTGCTACAACTATGGCGAGATGCTCGCCGACTGCGTGGGCAGCGTCCTCTCCCAGGAAGGGGTGGACGTGCGCGTGCTCGTCGTCGACGACGCGTCGCCGGACGGCACCGAAGAAGTGGGCCGCGCGCTGGCCGCGGCGGACAGCCGCGTGGTGTTCTGGCGCCACAGCGCCAACCGGGGACACATCGCGACCTACAACGAGGCGCTCGCCTGGGTCGAGGGGGACTATTGCATGATCCTCTCGGCCGACGATCTGCTCACGCCGCGCGCGCTGCTGCGCGCCACGCGCGTGATGGACGCCCATCCGGAGGTGGGGTTCTCGTACGGCCGCGACGTCACGTTCCAACATGCGCCGCCGGTGGACGCGAGGCCGTTTCCGGCGCGGTGCAGCCACCGGGTAATCGCGTACGGCGAGTTCCTCGAGCGGTCCTGCCGGCTGGGGCAGACCGGCATTCAATCGCCCACGGTGCTGGTGCGGACATCGGTGCACCGGGCCATCGGCGGCTACCTTCCCGAGCTGCCCCACAGCGGAGACACGGAAATCTGGCTGCGCCTCGCGGCGCACTCGCCCGTCGTGGAGCTTCACGCGGACCAGGCGTTCCGCCGCCTGCACGCCCGCAACATGAGCCTGGGTTATTCGCCGCTCAGCCGCCTCGAGGAACAGAAGAAGGCCTTCGACACGCATTTCGATCGGTGTGCCGAGGCGGAGCCGCAGCTCTCGGCGATGCGCCGGCTCGTGAACCGCACAATTGCGGACGCCGCCTTCTGGACCGCCGCCCGCGCGTTCGACGCGGGGGAGGAGGAGGTCTGCGCGTCGTTCCTCGCGTTTGCGACGTCTCTCGCGCCGGAGATCGAGGCGTCCGCCCCGTGGAAGCGCCTGCGCTGGAAGCGCCGCCTGGGACGGACCGGTTGGCAGTACCTGCAGCCGCTCGCGTCCCGGCTGCGCCTCTCGACGGAAGAACGGTCATGACGGCCGCATCTGGCGTCGCGACGCTGCGCATTCTCATCGAGCTGAACAGTGCCGACCTCAGAATCGGCGCCGTCAACGACGCGCTCGACCTCGCGGAGCTGGCCGCAGGCGAGGGCGCGCAATTCGTTCTGTGCGGCCCGATCACGCCGGCGCTGCGTGAGGAAGCCGCACGGCGCGGCGCCGACACGCTCTGCGCGTCGAGCCGCACGTTCTCGCGAAGCGGGCTACCGCTCTACGCGATCGATGTGCTGCGGTGGATGCGCCGGCTGGCGTCGATCCAGCCCGACGTCGTGCACCTGAACTATCCCGGCTATGGGCCGTCGCTCGCGTGCGCCGCCCGCCTGTGCGGCATTCCCCTTGTCGCGCGGGCCGGGCCGGTGGTTCCCACCAACCCGGCGAACCGCTGGGTGGCCGCGTATCTCGCCAACTGCCGCGCACAGGCGGCGGACCTGCTGGCCTCTCCGCTCGCCGGCCGCGTGGTGATTGCCGGCGACCTGTTCCGCCCCGCCCGGCTGCATGCGTCGGCTTCCGGAGATCGCCCGCTGCGGCCGAAAGCGCCGGGCGGCGTCCGGCTGGTCTTTCTCGGCCAGCTGGTCGAACGCAAGGGCATCCATGTCCTGGTGGAGGCGCTGTCGCGGCTCCCCGGCCATGTGGATGTCGTCCTGGCCGGCGGTGACTGGAGCGCGCCCGGCTACCCGCAGGACATCAGGGCGCTCGCGGCCCGGCTGGGTGTGCAGGCGCGGATCCAGTTCGAGAATCACCGCCCGGACGTCGGCAGTGTCCTTCGCGGCGCGGATCTCTTCGTGCTGCCGTCGTTCTGCGAGGCGAGGCCGCGTAGCATCAGCGAGGCGTTGTCCATGGGCCTGCCGGTGATCGCCAGCGATGTCGGCGGCATCCCTTCGCTCGTCAACCATGACGAGACCGGACTGCTCGTCCGCGCCGGCGATCCGCCGGCGCTGGCGGGCGCCATCGCGGCGCTCGCTGCGGACGCCGAGCGGTGCGACCGCATGGGTCGGGCGGGCCGGGCCCGCGCGGAGCGCGAATGCCGCGCGGACGACACGGCGCGCGCCTACGTGCGCACCTATCGGCGTCTCGTCGCGGAACACGCCACGAGGGCAGGCGTGCCATGCCGCGGAGCGCTCTGACCGTGCTGCGTTTCCCCGCGCCGCCACGCGAGCTTGCGAGCGATGGCCCCCTCGGCCGGCTGATCGTGCAGCGCGGCCCGGTGCAACCCGGCATCCAGACGCTGCGGCGCCTGATCGGCGAGCTGGCCGCCGGTGAATGCGTGGGCTACGCGTTGCAGCTGACGGGATCGCCTGTCCGGCGGCTGCGCGCCGTCGCCGCCTTCCGGAGCGAACGCCGGCTGATCGAGCGCGCGATGGGCGACGCCGGCGCCGATGTCGTCGGGCGCTACGGCGTCGATCCCGATCTCGACAGCCCGTCGTGCATCTATGAGCTTGACAGCGCCGCGGCGGAGTACGCCGGCCGCTGCCTGCGCCCGCGCGGCCGGGCGCTGCCCTTGAGACGGCTGATCGAGCGCCTCACCGGCTGCGACCCCGCGCTCGGCGCCGTCCTGATTGTCGGGAGAAAGCGATGATGCTCGATATCGTGCCGCTCGTGCGCCAGATGGCGCCGGGACTGCTCGGCGAGGGGCGCGCCAGCGTGGCGTGCATCTGCACCACACGGCCCAAGTACCTCGTATTCGACGCGAACAATCCGGAGATCCCCGCGTGCGTGGTCGAGTATGGCGACCCCGCCCGCCTGACGCGGACCGAGCGCATCCTGACGGAGCTGAGCACGCAGATGCCCGGGACCGTTCCGGCGGTGATCTGCTGCACCCCCTGGCGCAACGCGCAGTACGTGCTGATCCAGCAGGGACTCCACGGCACCCCCTGGTTCCGCGTCGCCGACACGGTGAGGACCGAAGCCGACTGGCGGTCGCTGCTCGCACGGGCCGTCGGCGTCATGGTCCGGCTGCACGACGCCGTGCGGACGGTGCCCGAGTGGAAATCGCGCGTCAGCGTCGGCATCGAGCTGCGGCGGCAGGCGGCCACCGCCCGCCGCAGCGGCGTGCCGGTGAGCCCGGCCGTCTGGCAGCGCGTGCACGACTGGGCCGGGGCCGCGGGCGACCGGCCGGTGCCATCGTCCTGGCAGCACGGAGACTTCTCGCTCAACAACCTGCTCGTCCGGCCCGACGGGATGGCGATCATCGACTTCGACGAGTTCGGCAGCACGATGGTCCCGCTGCACGACGCCTTCGGGCTCGCCCTCTCGTTCACGCTTTCGCAGAACGGCGCGTCGCCGCTGTCGCGGCGCGACGGGGTGAGGGAATGCATCGCGCGCGTCACGGCGGCGGAGCCCGTCGACCTCGCCCAGCTGCCCGCGCTGCTGCTGCATCATCTGCTGCTGCGGATCAACCAGTGCGCCGGACTGCACACCCGCACGACACTGCGTCGGATTCTGCTCCAATGGACCGACGAGCTGGCGCGCACGCCGGAGCGCTTCCTGTCATGAGTTGGCCGTCCGCAAATGTCGAGATCCGGTCGATCGCACGCGCGTCTGTGCCGCTCCTCCTGCGGATGATGGACCGATGGTTTCCGCCCGGCCCCGGCGCGTTCCTCTCCCTTGACGAGCAGACCGCCCGCGAAACCGTCAGGGCCCCGGCGACGATGGGAGCCTATCTCGCCGAATTCGGCGAGCGCGCGCAAGGCATGGACCTGCTGGACTTCGGCTGCGGATGGGGCGGGGAAACGCTGTGGTTGTCCAAACGGGTGCGTTCGGTCACGGGGGTGGACGTCGATCAGGAGGCCATCGCTCAGGCTGAGAAGGCACAAGACGAGGCGGGTCTGGAGAACTGCCGCTTCGTCTGGTCTCCTGACGGCAGGCTGCCGTTTCCGAATCAGTCATTCGACGCGGTGTTCTCGACCGACACGTTCGAGCACGTCATGGATCTGGATCTCGCGTTCATGGAGATCCGCCGCGTGCTCCGCCCGGGCGGGTCGCTGGTGTCACGGTTCGGTCCTCTCTTCTATTCACCGCACGGGTGTCACCTTTACTGGGCGTGCCAGGTGCCGTATGCCCATCTCCTGTTCGGGCTGGACGCGGTCGTCGCGATGCGCGCATGCCGCGGGGGCGCGCCCCGCGTCGCCGCCACATGGCAGGACCTGGGATTGAACGGACGGCGCTTCTCCGAGTACCGGGCCACGGTGAAGCGGGCGGGCCTCGACATCGTTCGCTTCGACCCGATCGCGGTCCGGCACACGAGCGTGCTCGCCGCGATTCCCGTGCTCCAGGATCTGTTCATCTTCGGGATCGACGCTCACGTGCGGCGCCCGGCCTGAGGCAGAACGACTAGGCGACGACGGCGGCCGCGGGCGCGGGGACTGCGCGACGCGGCACGTCCGCCGCCGCGAGGCGATCGCACCAGCGGGCCAGCATCCACACCGTCCACAGGGCCTGTCCGTGCTGCGCGCCGCCGGCGCGATGCTCGTCGAACATCCGGCGCGCGTGCGAGGCGTCGATGAGCGAGGCCACCCTCGACCCCGGCGCCAGGACATCCTCGCGGAAGCGGTCCGCGCACGGTCCCGCGATCCATTCGGCGACCGGCGCCGAGAAGCCGTGCTTGGGGAGCCGCGCGCGCCGCGGATCGAGCCGGCGGTGCGCGATCTCGCGCAGGAGATGCTTCGAGCGGAGCCGCGGCATTTTTTTGTGCCGCGGGATCCGGAACGCCAGCTCGATCAATCGGTGATCGAGCAGCGGGCACCGTACCTCGATGCCGTGCTGCATCGTCATGCGATCGACCTTCACGAGCACGTCGTTCGCCAGGTAAATCTTCAGATCGGCGTACTGCGCGCGCTGCACCGCGCTCTTCGACGGGCAGCGGCGGTACGGTTCGGTGACGGCCTGGTACACGGAGCTCCCCGACACGCTGGCGAGCGGCGCCAGCCCGAGCAGGCGGCGTGCGATCGCCGGTTTCACGGCGCACAGGTCGGAGAAATACGCCTCCGCCGGATCGCGCGACACGTTGTCGAGCAGGGTCGACCACCGCAGCGCGTGCGGCACCCGCGGCGAACGCGGCCAGCGGGATGCCAGCCATCGCAGCCACGCCCGGCCGGGCCGGCCTGGGACGAGTGCGCGGGCGATCCCCTCGAGCGCGTGGGGCGCGTAGCGGAAGCTGTAGCCCCCGAACGCCTCGTCGCCGCCGTCGCCGCTGAGCACCACGGTGACACGGCGGCGCGCCATGCTGGCGACATGGAAGGTGGGAATGGCCGACGCGTCGGCAAATGGCTCGTCGAATCCGTCCACGACCCGATCGATCACGCCTTCGATGCCGGGTTCGATGATGTCGACGTGGTGCGAGGTGTGGAACTGGGCCGCGGTCACCGCCGCGGCATCGAGCTCGTTGTGGGCCGCCTCGGCGAACCCGACCGATGTCGTGGTGACG
>JANOJK010000494.1:0-15447 GCA_031408165.1 Acidobacteriota bacterium
GTATCGTTGTCACGCGCCCAGTTGGGGACGCAACCCGTCAGCACCGCCGCGAAGCCCACGATCCCCAGAATCTGAAGTGACTTCATGACCTTCCCTCCCCGAAACCTTCCACTTGGACGGTACACCCGTCAGTCTGTATCACCACCCTCAGCCCCTTATGATCCGAGGAGTGATGAACAGCAGCAACTCGTTGTTGGTGTTGGTGATGAAGCGATTCCGGAACAAGCTCCCGAGGATCGGCAAGTTCGCCAGGAACGGTGTACGGCCCTGCGAGGTCTGCTCGTTGCTCTGGTAGATGCCGCCGATGACCGCGGTAGCGCCGTCCCGGACCAGCACCTGCGTCTTGGCGGACTGGGTATTGATCGGGGGGATCCCGTTCACGAGGTTGGCAAAGTCGGCCGAGTTGTTCTCGACCTCGACGGTCAGGATGACCGTCCCGGCCTCGGTGATCTGCGGCGTCACCTTCAGGGTCAGGACCGCGTCCTTGAACGAGACCGTGACCGTGTTGTTCGCAACCGTCTGGATGGGAATCTGGACGCCCTGCTTGATCTCGGCCGACTGGTTGTTCTGCGTCGTCACCTTCGGGGTCGACAGCAGGCGGCCGCGCCCCTGCCGCTCGAGGGCGGTGAGGGCGAGGTCGAGGTTGAAGCTGCCGAGGATGTTGCCGAGCGAGATCCCGATGCCGCTGTTGAAGGCATTAGCGGGCAGGTTGACCGCATAGCCGCGCGCGCCCGGACCGATGCCCGCGCCGTCCGCGTTGGCGACGCCCTGATCGGCGGGGATACCGGCCGTGCTCGGGACGCCCTGCCCATTCACGACGATGGCGTTCGGAAACGCGAGATTGGTCGTGTTGTTGAACTGCGGCACCTGCCGGTTGAGGAAGCCCCACTGGATGCCGAGGTCGCGGGTGAAGTTGCGGCTCGTGACCACGATCCTGGCCTCGATCTCGACCTGCGACGTCGCGCGATCCAGATCGGTGATCAGGTCCTTGGCGCGCTCGATGTTCACCGGGAGGTCCGTGATGATCATCGTGTTGGTGCGCTGGTCGAGCGTGATGGTTCCGCGCGCGGACAGCGCTACCTTCTTGACCGTGCCTTCGAGGTCGGCGGCCTTGGAATACGAGAGCCGCTTGCTGAAGACCTGGAGGTCACCGGCCAACGCGCGCTCTTCGGCCAGCTTGCGCGCTTCCTGCTCTTCACGCTGGAGGGCGCTCAAGGGCGCGATGCGAATGACATTGTTTTCGAGCGTATAGCCCAGGTTGTTGGCCTTCAGGATGAGGTCGAGGGCCTGGTCCCACGGGACCTCATTGAGCTTGAGCGTGACCTTGCCCGTCACTCCGGGGTTCACCACGATGTTCAGACCGCTGATGTCGGCGAACAGACGCTGGACACTGGAAGCTGGAGGCTGGTAGCTGGCCACTGGAAGCTGGCCGCTGGCAACTCCTGTGTATACCTTGTATACTGCGCCCCATGGCGTTGCCGGACATCTTCAGCCTCGCGTCCGAGGCGCTACAGCTGGGTCACGGGGCCGACGCCGCGGCGCTGCTCGTCCGGGCGCTCAAGCATCCCGGCCTGACCCGCGACGAGGCGCTGCAGGTCCGATCCGCGCTGGCCGAGGCCTGGTTTCTCCAGGACGACATCCGCCAGGCCGCCGAGGCCCTGGGCGACCCGCCCGGGGAGCGCGAGCGGGAGCACCCCGCGCGGCTCTCGGAGTTGTGGCGGCTGCACGGCAAGCTGGCGATCGCCAAGGGGGAGCCCTCGCGCGGCATTGCGCTGCTCGCGCGGGCCTTGAAGCAGGCGGAGCGCGCGCACGACTCGCGCGCGATCGGCCTCACCCACTACGAGCTCGGGCTCTGCTATCGCCAGGTCGGCGACACCGCGATCGTCCGCGAGCACATCGCGCAGGCGGCGTCCGCCCTGCACGCGGCGGGCGATCGCCGCAATCTCGCCCTCGTCCACTCGCTGAGCGGCGTCACGCTTGCGCAGGAGGGGCGGCTCGACGAAGCGATGGCCGCGCTGCGGCAGGCCGAGCGCCTCGCCATGATGGTGCGGGCGGGGGACGTGGTCGCGACCGTCTGCGGCAACCAGGCCAACGTCGCGATGATGCAGCACCGCCACGACCAGGCGCTCGGGCTCGCCGAGCGCAGCGTCGAGCTGCAGGAGGAGTCCGGCACGCCGCACGGACTCGGCATCGCGCTCGCGTCGCTCGGGCAGATCAGCGTCCGGCTCGGGAGCCTCCGGCGCGCCGAGCAGGCCCTCAACCGCGCGCTCGACGTCAGGAGCCCGTTGCACTTCATGCGCGAGACGACCGGCGCGGTCTTCGACACCCTCGCGCAGATCCACATGGTGCGCGGCAACCACGAGGACGCCAGCCACGCGCTGCAGCGATCGCGCGAGGCGTACGGCGATTCGAACCGCTGGTATCAGTGGTCGGTGCAGGCGCTGGAGGCGCGGCTCGCGTTGCGGCGCGGCGACGCCGCCCAGGCGCTGGCGATCGCGACGCAGATCGCCGGGGCGGAGGGAGTGCCGACGGCCTATGCGACGCAGGCCGAGCTGATCGCCGTCGAGGCGCTGCTGGCCTCCGGGCGGCGCGACGAGGCGGAACAGCGGCTGACCGCGGCCGGCGGCCTGCTGCCGGCCGCCGCGATGAGCAGCGTCTGGGGAGAATTCCTGCGGCTGCGGGGACGCGTCCACGCCGAGGCGGGCCGTCCCACTGAGGCCTATCACGACCTCGGCCAGAGCGTCAGCGTGTTCGATCTGCTCGGCGAGAAATACCAGGCGGCCCTCAGCTACCTCGCGCTCGGCAAGCTCGCCGGGGCGGCCGGCGCCCGCTCGCGAGCGACGCGCTACCTCTCCGACGCGCTCGCCATTTTCGAGTCGCTCGACGCGCAGCCGGACCTTCAGGAGACGCGCGCCGCGATGGCCGGCATACCGACCGTGGCGACGGGCGCCTTCCTGGGATCGCCCGTGGACGGCGATGCCGCCCTCGTCCGCCGCATCGTCGATGCCGCGGTGACTCCGGCCCTGCTCGCCAAGGAAGGGACGACGACCCTGCTCGAAGCCTGTGACGGACAGGCAGCGGTCATCTTCACGCAGCCGCGCGCCGGAGCGGTTCACGTGGTGGCGTCGGCCGGCTGCGATGCCGAGACCGCACGCGCCATGGCGGGGGCCGCAGCGCGTTCGAGCGGCCGCGGCGGGGCGGGGCTGCTGGCGGTGCACGACATCGGCCGCGAGGGATCGGCGCCGCGGCTGGCGGCCGTCTCGGCGCTGCGGCCGCTCGCGGCTCCCGTGCTGCAGCGCTTCCGCACGCTCTGCGCCGTGCTGCGGCAGGGGTTCGAGCTCTGCTCCGCGCGCGAGCGGCCGGTCGAGCCCGTGCCCGGCGTGATCGAGCGGTCGCTCGAACCGCTCTTCCCCGGGTTCGTCTGCGCGAGCGCCGCGATGCAGCGCGTGACGGACTTGATTCAGCGGCTCCGGGGCAGCGATCTGACCGTGCTCGTGACCGGCGAGAGCGGCACCGGCAAGGATCTCGTCGCGCGCGCCATCCACGCCGGATCGCCCCGCCGGGAGGCCATGTTCCTGCCCTACAACTGCACCAGCGCGACGCGCGAGCTCGCCGACAGCCAGTTGTTCGGGCACCGGCGCGGCAGCTTCACCGGGGCCGTCGCCGACCAGCCCGGCGTGATTCGCACCGCGGCCGGCGGCACGATCTTCCTCGACGAGATTGGCGACCTGCCGATCGACGTGCAGCCGAAATTCCTGCGCTTTCTCGAGCAGGGGGAAATCCTGCCGGTCGGGGAAACGCGCCCGACGCGGGTGGACGTCCGGGTCGTGGCGGCCACCAACGTGGACCTCGAACAGCGGGTCGCGGAGGGCACGTTCCGCGAAGACCTGTTCTACCGGCTGAGCGTCATCCGGATCCACGTGCCGCCGCTGCGCGACCGGCGTGAGGAAATCCCTCACCTGAGCACGTTCTTCGTACGCGAAGCCAGCGAGCGGCTGGGCAAGCCGGGCGTGAGCCTGAGCCCCGAGACGCTGGACCTGTTCGACGCCTTCGGCTGGCCCGGCAACGTGCGGCAGCTGCGCAACGAGATTCAGCGCGCTGTCGCGATGGCCGAACCGCGCGGCGTGATCACGCCGGATCTCCTGTCGCCGGTGTTTGCCGGCCCCCCGGCAGACACGCCGCAGCCGTCGCGCCGGGTGCGCAACGTGACGCTCGCGGGGGCCGTCGAGCGCCTCGAGCGCGAGATGATCGAAACCGTCCTGCAACGCACCGCCGGAAACGTCTCACAGACCGCGCGCGCCCTCGGACTCACCAGACGGGGCCTCTACCTCAAGATGGACAGGCTGGACATTGAATACAAAGTATCCACAGCATAGCCCCAATGGTTACTGAGTATACTATTTGCTGCATCACGACCGCCGTCCAAAACTGCATGTAACTCTTTGTAAACACAAGGCATGTTCGCCTGGATCCGATGGAGACGCCAGGGCGGCCTGCGACTTGTAATAGAGCTGACAGCGGTTTCGGAGGAGGCCTTCATGGAACAGCGTCTACGGCTCGTGCAGGGCAGTCATCAGCCCAAGAGCGACAAGCGGACATCCGAACGCCGTCGCCTGGCGGTTGCCGGCCAGATCGTCTGGAAGGACGCCCGTGGGAACACGAAGCTGACCGAGGTGGTGACTCGCGACGTCAGCGATCACGGCGTCTCGGTCGAGTGCCTTAACGGCGCAACGATTCCCCTCTACCGGCTCGTGTACTTCCAGGTGGCCCGCGACGCACGCCAGCACCCGGAGCTCCCTGAAGCCTTCAAAAAACCGAACGTTCTCTCCGCCATCTTCCGGGTGGGCGCCGACAACCAGGCGACCGGCGCGCCATTCGAGTACGCGCTCCGGCTGCTCGTTGAGCCCGTGCGGACCGCGCAGACCTCCGCCGTCGAGACCGGCTGGGCCGCACATGGACCGCAGCATCTGACTGCATAACGCCGGCACTCTGGCCCTGCCATGCTGACCTTGCTGCGAATCGATCGGTGGGATCCGCCCCGCGATGGCCCGGTCACTGAGGGCGCCCTGCGGCACAAGGTCGAGTCCTGTGGATACCAGGTATCCGCATTTACCTGGCCGGCCGGTACCATCCTCTCCGCCCAGGCCCAGAATCGCGAGCGGGTTGACGCGGTCATTGCCGGCATCGTCCAGATCACCCTCAACGGCAAATCCGCCATCCTGACCGCCGGGGACCTCGTCTACGTCCCGCGCGGCGCCGTCCGCCGGGTGGAAGTCATCGGCTCCTGCACCGCCCACTGCCTCGACGCCGTCTCCTGCCACTGACTCTTTTCACCGTTCATCCCAAAACTCTCCATCGCGCCCGTGGTCCGTCCTAGAATCTGACTCCACGAGGTTTCCAACCATGATCGAGAGACGCGAGTTCGTGCAGTCCATGATCGCGCTGGGCGCCGTCACGGTGCTTCGGCCCCCCTCCGCGCTTTTCGCGGCTCCCAACCAGGAGCTGAAAAGTCTCGCCGATGCTGCGCTGGCCACGGCGAAGCAGGCCGGGGCTTCCTACGCGGACATCCGGATCAATCGCTACCGTAACCAGTTCCTCTTCACGCGCGACCGGCGCGTGCAGAACATCGTCAACACCGAAGATTACGGCTTCGGCGTGCGCGTGCTGGTGGACGGCACCTGGGGCTTCGCCAGCAGCAGCGCCGTGACCCGGGACGACATCGCCGCAATCGCGCGGCAGGCGGTCGGCATCGCGAAGGCCAACAGGCCGGTCAACTCCGATCCGGTGAAGTTGGCGCCCGTCGAGGCGTTCGCGGACGCCGAATGGAACACGCCGGTGCAGAAAGATCCCTTCGAGATGCCGCTGCAGCCCAAGATCGACCTGCTGCTGCAGATCAACGAGGAGGCGCTCAAGGTCAAGGACGCGAGCTTTGTGTCCGCCTTCATGCTCTTCGTGAACGAGAAGAAGTTCTTCGCGTCCACGGACGGCTCGTACATCACGCAGTCCCTGATCAGGTCCTACCCCACCTTCTCCGTGACGTCGGTCGACCGCGCGACCAACCGCTTCTACCAGCGCAATGCCCTCACGGCGCCCATGGGGATGGGGTACGAGTACATCGAGAGCCTGCCGCTCCTCCAGGAAGCGCGCGCGGCCGCCGAAGAAGCCGTGGCGATGCACAAGGCCAAGCCCGCCGTCCCGGGCCAGAAGACGCTGATCCTTCATCCGTCGAACCTGTGGCTGACGATCCACGAGTCGGTCGGACATCCGACCGAGCTCGATCGTGCCCTCGGCTACGAGGCGAACTTCGCGGGCACCAGCTTCCTCACCACCGACAAGCTCGGCACCTACCAGTTCGGATCGCCGCTCTGCACCATGGTCGGCGACAAGACGCAGGACAAGGCGATGGCGACCTGCGGCTACGACGACGACGGCGTGAAGACGACCAGCTTTCCGATCATCAAGGCCGGCACGTTCGTCGACTACCAGACGACGCGCGACCAGGCGCACCTGATCGGCCAGAAGGCGTCGCACGGGTGCAGCTATGCCGACAACTGGTCATCGGTCCCCTTCCAGCGGATGCCGAACGTGTCGCTGCAGCCCAACGACAAGGACGTCACCGAGCAGGAGATCATCGCCGCCACCGAGGACGGCGTGTATGTGAAGGGAGACAGCAGCTACTCGATCGATCACCAGCGCTACAACTTCCAGTTCAGCGGGCAGACCTTCTGGGAGGTGAAGAACGGGAAGATCACGACCCAGCTCCGCGACGCGGCGTACCAGTCGAACACGCCGGAGTTCTGGAAATCCCTGGACATGCTCGGCGGCAAGTCCACGTATCAACTCGGCGGCGCGTTCAGCGACGGCAAGGGACAGCCGGTGCAGAGCAACTCCGTCAGTCACGGGTGCCCCGTCGCGCGCTTCGCGAAGGTCAACATCCTGAACACGGCACGGTGACGCGATGATTTGGACAACGCAACAGGCCAGGGCGCTGACCGATCGGGCGCTCTCGTTCAGCAAGGCGGAAGAGACACAGGTCGTACTCACGGGCGGCGATCGCGCCAACGTGCGCTTCGCGCGCAACAGCGTGACCACCGCGGGCGCGTCATCCGGCTACAGCCTGGCCCTGACGGCCAAGTTCGGCCAGAAGTCCGGCACCGTGACGGCGTCGGAGTTCAGCGACGCGAGCCTGCAGCGCGCGTCCCGCAACGCGGAGGAGATCGCGAGGCTCTCGCCCGACAATCCCGAAGCGATGCCGCTCCTCGGGCCGCAGACCTACTCCACCATCACCTCCTATTTCGAGGATGCGGCGTCGGCGTCGCCGGAGTGGCGCGCGGGGGCTGTTCGCGCGGCGCTCGACGCGGCGAGGGAGCAGAAGGTCGAGTCCGCGGGGTTCGTGGAGACCTCCGCGCAGATCCAGGCAGTCGCGACCTCGAAGGGACAATTCGCCTACGACCGCTTCACCGCGGCCGACTACAACCTGACCGCACGCACGCCGGACGGCACCGGGTCCGGCTGGGCCTCGAAATCCTTCAACGAGCTGCGCCTCCTCGATCCCAAGGCGCTGGCCTCGACGGCAATCGACAAGGCCGCCCGCTCGCACGGCCCGACCGCGATCGAGCCGGGCAAGTACACCGTCGTCCTCGAACCGGCGGCGATGGCGGACCTGATCGTGAACCTCGTGTTCGCGGCCGACGCGCGGCAGACCGACGAAGGGCGCAGCTTCTTCGCGAAGAAAGGCGGCGGCAACCGCGTCGGCGAGCAGATCGTCGGCGACAAGGTCCACCTCTACTCCGACCCGGCGCACCCGCTGGCGCCGGCGATTCCGTTCGACGGCCAGGGGATGCCGCTCCGCCGCATCGACTGGATCGACAAGGGCGTCCTGAAGAACCTGTCCTACTCGCGGTTCTGGGCGCAGAAGCAAGGCAAGGCGCCCACGCCACAGCCCGGCAACCTGATCATGGACGGCGGCACGTCGTCGATGGACGATCTGATCAAGGGTGTCGAGCGCGGCGTGCTGGTCACGCGCTTCTGGTATATCCGCTCGCTCGACCCGCAGACGCTGCTGGTCACCGGGCTCACGCGCGACGGATTGTTCCTGATTGAAAAAGGGAAGGTCACGCGCCCGGTCAAGAACATGCGCTGGAACGAGAGCCCGGTGTTCGCGCTGAACAACCTCGACGCGATGACGGCGCCGGAGCGCACCGTCAGCGGCGAGGGCGTGGGCGGCGTCGGCTTCTCGATCGTCTGTCCGGCGGCGCGCATCCGGGAGTTCACATTCACGTCGGGGTCCGACGCGGTATAGCGGGTCGTCGGTCGGGGCCGGACTCTACGCCTTCTTGATCTCGGCGAGGCGTTCTTTGGCCTCCGAGGCATAGAGGCTCTGCGGGAACTCGTCCACCACGCGCGTGAAGGCGCGCGTGGCGTCCTCCTTTTTCCCCGCCACGAGCGACGCGCGGCCAAGCTGCATCAAGACGCCGTCCACCGGCAGGCTCGAGTTCGCGTCGGCCGCGAGATCCTTCAGCGTCGTCACCGCCGCGTCTCCTTTGCCCTGCGCCAGCTGCGCCTCCCCGGCGCCGAGGCGCGCGGTGTCGTGGTAGATGTTCTTCGCGCGCGTCTTCTGCACGACTTCCTGGTAGCGCTGTTCGGCCTCCGCGTACCGGCCCAGCTCCGCCAGCGAGGCGGCGAGGCGATAGCGCGCGGTGATGCCGGCGTCGCTGTCGGGATACCCGTCGGCGGCGCGCTGCAACAGCGGCAGTGACGCCTCGAGGCGCTCCCGCTCGGTACGGAAGCTGCCGGCCGGCTGCACGGGTGGCGCGCTGCCGGGGGCCGGGGGCGGCGGGGTGACGACCTGCGCTTCAGCGACCGCCAGCGCGCTCGCCAGCAGCGTCGTCGCCTTGCCATCGCGCCAGGCGCGCCAGCCGAAGAAAACGCCCAGCACCAGGGCGACCGCGATCACCGCAATCGCGATCGTCGCCACCTCCCGGGGGCGCTCGCTCACCATATCGCGGGTGCGCGCCACCGTGTGCGCGAAGTCGTTTTCCTTCAGCTTGTGTCGTTCAGTACTCTTCACATTGACTCCCGGAAACTCTATCCAACCGGTCCCACCCCGACGTGGGGTCCGCCTTCGCTACAGCTACGGCGGACAACCTTCGCATGGCTTGCCAACCCGCCTTCGCGCTCCGCGCTACGGCGGGCGAGCCGTAGCTCACGCGCTTTAGCAAGCGTGAGCGAAGGTTGGTGCACCCGGCAGGACTTGAACCTGCGACCCCCGGTTTAGGAAACCGATGCTCTATCCAGCTGAGCTACGGGCGCCTGCCTGGAACACTCCAGTTTAGCGTATGCCCACCCCATCTGCGCGGTGTAAGTGCTAATACTGCAACACCGCCATCACGTTCTCGCCCTGCAGCCTGCTCCGCCCGTTCAACGCGATCAGCTCGATCAGGACCGCCACACCCGCGACGTCGCCCCCGATCTGGTGGACGAGATCCACCGTCGCGCGCGCCGTGCCTCCGGTGGCGAGCAGGTCGTCGACGATGAGGACCCTCTGCCCCTTGTCGATGGCGTCGCTGTGCATCTCGAGGGTGTCGGTGCCGTACTCGAGCGCGTAGCTGACGCGGACGGTCGTGTGCGGGAGCTTGCCGACCTTGCGGACCGGGACGAAGCCCGCGCCGATCCGATCGGCGACGGCGGCCCCCAGGATGAACCCGCGGCTCTCGATGCCGACGACCAGCGAGATCCCCAGGTCCTTGTACGGATCCGCGAGGGCGTCGATCGACAGCTTGAAGCCTTCCGGGTCCCTCAAGAGTGTCGTGACGTCGTAGAACAGGATGCCGGGCTTGGGGAAGTCGGGCACGTGGCGGATACGGGCTTTGAGCGCGTCCATTCATCAACTCCACCCGGTGGGGCCCCTTGAACCTTCCCCACCTCGTTGCGCGATCGGGCCGCCGCTTCGAGCCCCAACGCCGATCGCGCTGGCAACCCCTTGCGGTTCCCTCCGGCCTTCGCTTGCATGTTCATCTGATCTCGAATCCTGCGGTGCGTTCCGTCGCCGCGAGGGCTTCGGCCTCGAACCGCTCGACGCGCGCTGACGAGGGGCCGCGGCGCACCGAGGCCTCGAACCGGGCGACGGACGCCGCGTCCCCCTCGGCGACGACCTCGACGCTGCCGTCGGCGAGGTTGCGTACCCATCCCTGCACTCCGTCGCGCGCGGCGGCGTCGTGCGTGAACCACCGGAACCCGACGCCCTGCACGCGGCCGGTGATGACGTAGCGGCGCGCGACCCTCATGCGACGCGCGGATTATAGCAATTGCCGTTACGATTAGGCGATGCCGCACATCCGATCGAGCAGTTACGGCGAGTCACGCCTGCGCATGCTGCGGGTGATGCGCCGCGGGGATCGGCACGATCCCAAGGAACTGACCATCGCCTTGCGCTTCGAGGGGAACTTCGGCGCCGCGTTCAAGGACGGCGACCCCGCCGGCCTGCTGCCCGGCGAAGCCATCAAGAATCTCGTCCACCGCGTCGCGCGCGGCCAGGAGCACGCCGCGATCGAAGAACTCGGCCTCGCCATCTGCGAGCGGATCCTCGAGCACCACACCTCGATCGGCCTGGCGCGCGTCGAGATCGTCGAGCAGCCCTGGGCGCGGCTCGACGCCGGCGGCAAGGCGCAGGGCCAGGCGTTCACGCCCGGCGGCGTGGAACGCCGCACCGCCAGTGTCAGCAGCAACGGCACGCGCGCGTCGGTGACGGCGGGGCTCGAGGACCTCGTGTTGATGCGGACCGGCGGGTTCGTGCCCGTCGAGCGTGGCAAGACCTCGGACGAGCCGACGGCCGACGGGTTGCCGCGGTTGTTCGTGGCGGCGCTGTCCGCGCGCTGGTCCTACACCTCGGGCGACATCGCGTTCGGCCCGTACCACCAGGGGGTGCGCGCGGCAATCGTGGAGACGTTCGCGTGGCACACGGGGCGCACCGTACAGGAGACCCTCTATGCCATCGCGGACGTGGTGCTCGCCAGCTACCTCGAAATCGCCGACGTGACCCTTTCGCTGCAGGAGCGCCCGTACCGGCCCGTCGATCTGCTCGAGCTCGCGCTGGACGGCGACGCGCTGTTCATCGCGCACGACGAGCCGGTCGGCGTCGTCGAGATCACGGTTGGCCGGGGATGATGGCCGCCAGCTTCTTCTTCACCACCATCAGGTTGAGCGTGGTCAGGTCCTTCCTGATGAGCGAGTCGAGCTCCTCGAACTGCAGGTCGAGCTGTCCGGACAGCTCCCGGAAGACCGCGCGCGACTGGTCGGTCGGCTTGTAGTCGCCCGACTCGACGATCCCCTGCAGCGCGGCGAGCTTGTTGTTCAACTTGATCGGGAAGTTGAGCGGATCCTGGCTGCTCCGGTTCCGGTACTGGTAGATCTCCCCTTCGACCTTCGTCAACCGCTCGGTCAGCGCGTCCCCGACGGCCTGCAGTTTCGGATCGTTGGCCTTCTTCGCGCGATCCGCAATCTGTGCCTTCAGGGCGCGGATGCGGACGACGGTGCTGTTGGCCGCGCTCACCTTCTCGCTGATCTGCCTCGCGAGCGCGAACTGCTCGCGCAGGTCCGCATCGGTGGACGAGATGAGCGGGTTGCGCACGATCGCGAACGCTTGCGTCTGAGTCTGCCGGCCCTGAGCCGCGTCCACCAGACCCGCGGCCGTCAGGCGCACCCGATACTGTCCCGGAGGCGCGGCGGGACCGCGCACGCTGCCCGCCCACATGATGAGCCCCGGGAAACCCGTCGCGTCGGGATACCGCGCGTCCCACACGAAGCGGTTCAGGCCCTGCTTCACTGCCACGCGCGCGGGGGCAGGACGGAAGGACTCCTCGCCCGGCGGCGGCGCGGCCTCGCCGGGCGCCGGCGTCGCCGGGGCCGGCTCGCCGGTGAAGCTCCTGATCGACTTCCCGTCGGCGTCGAGGATCTCGATCGTCACCTTGCCGGCCGGCTGTTTCAGGAAGTAGTCGATGGCGACGCCGCGCGAGACCGAGCGCATCGCGTCGCCGGGCTTGAACAGCACCACCGCCTCGTCGGTCGTGTTGCGCGCGATCTGCCGCAGCACGTTGATGTTGTCCATGACGTAGAACGAGCGCCCGTGCGTGCCGATCACCAGGTCGTCGTTCTTGACGACGATCCCGTGGACGGGGGTGACGGGCAGCTCGAGGCTGAACGGCTGCCACACCGCCCCCTCGTCGAACGAGACATAGACGCCCGTTTCCGTGCCGAGAAACAGCAATCCCTTCCGCTTCGGGTCTTCTTCGATCACCCGGGCAAAGTCGTCCGGCCGGATGCCGTTCACGATCTTCGTCCACGTCGCGCCGTAATCGATCGTGCGGTAGACGTACGGCGCGCGGTCCGCCCGCTGGTAACGGTTGGCCGCGACATACGCGGTGCCCGGTGCGTGCGGCGACGCCTCGATCAAGCTGACGCGCGCGAAGTCCGGCAGCCCCTCGGGCGTCACCTTCGTCCAGTTGGTCCCGCCGTCGCGCGTGACGTGCACGAGCCCGTCGTCCGATCCCGCCCAGAGGACGTTCCCGTCGAGCGGCGACGGCGCGAGGGCGAACACGACCGCGTAGGTTTCGACGCCCGTCTGATCGAGCGTAATGGGGCCGCCCGAGTCCCCCATCGTGGACGGATCGTGGCGCGACAGATCCGGGCTGATCTGCTGCCAGCTCTGTCCCGCGTTGGTCGACTTCCACACGTGTTGAGAGGTGACGTAAAGCGTCTGCGGATCGGTCGGCGAAATCACGATCGGGTAGGTCCACTGGAAGCGCTGCGTCATGTCGCCGGAGGCGTGCCCCATCGGGTTGTCGGGCCACACGTTGATCGCGCGCTCTTCACCGGTGCGCCGGTTGATGCGCGTCAGGAGGCCGCCATAGCTGCCCGCATAGAACACGTTGGTGTCGAGCGGATCCGGCGCGATGTAGCCGCTCTCCCCCCCGCCGACGTCGTACAGGTCGTCGCCGGTGCCGGTGCTGGCCACGCAGGCGGTGGAGTTGTCCTGCTGCGCGCCGCACACGTGGTAGGGCACGTGCGCCGTCGTGAACACGTTGTAGAACTGCGCCGTCGGGTAGCGCTGGCCGGTCCAGCTCTCCCCGCCGTTGATCGAGACGTTGCCGCCGCCGTCGTTGGCGTTCGCCATGCGCTTCGGATCGTCCGGCGCGATCCAGAGATCGTGGTTGTCGCCATGCGGCACCTGGACGGCGCGGAGCGTCTTGCCCGCGTCAACGGATCGATACAGCCCCGTGTTGAGGACGTAGAACGTGTCCTTCGCTTTGGGGTCGTCGTAGATGCGCGAGTAGTAGAACGCGCGCTGGCGGATCCGCCGGTCGTCGTTGATCAATTTCCATGTCGCGCCCGCATCGTCGGACATGAAGATGCCGCCGTCCTTGGCCTCGATGACGGCGAAGAGCCGGTTGCTGTCCGCGCCGGAGACGGCGATGCCGGCCTTGCCCCAGATGGGCGCGGGAAGGCCCGGGTTCTTGGTCAGCTCCGTCCACGTCGCTCCGCCGTCCGCGGTCTTGAACAGGCCGCTGCCCGGGCCGCCGCTCGAGAGCGAATGCGGCGTGCGGAACACTTCCCACATCGCCGCATAGAGCACGTCGGCGTTCTTCGGATCCATCACGAGATCGACCGCGCCGGTCTTGTCGTCGCGGAACAGCACCCGATCCCACGCCTTGCCGCCGTCCTTCGACCGGTAGACACCCCGCTCGGGATTCGCCCCGTAGGGGTTGCCGAGCGCCGCCACGTACACGAGGTCGGGATTCGTCGGATGGATGCGGATGCGCGAAATCGCCTGCGTCTTCTCGAGTCCCATGTGGGTCCACGTCTTCCCGGCGTCGGCGGTCTTGTACACGCCGTCCCCCTGGATCACGTTGCCGCGAAGCTCCGTCTCCCCCATGCCGGCGTAGACGACGTCGGGGTTCGACGCGGAGACCTGCACCGCGCCTACCGATGATGTCTTGACCTGCCGATCCGAGACGGGACGCCAGGTGAGCCCGTTATCCGTCGTCTTCCAGATGCCGCCGCCCGTGGCCCCGAAGTAGTACTCATACGGGCGCGCCGGGCTCCCGGCGATCGCCTGCGAGCGCCCGCCGCGGTTCGGGCCTATCGAGCGCCAGCGGAGGCTCGTGAACAGGGAGGTGTCCATCTGGGCCAACGGCGCTGCTGTGGTGAGGGTGAGCAGCAACCCTGCGGCCAGGGCAGTACGAACGAGGCGTGAGAGTTCCATGGGGCTCATCCTAATGTACGTAGCGCGTGACCCACAAAGGGCGATCTGCGCGGATACGGCCGAGGCTGGAGGGGCTTTTCGAGCGGTACGCCACATGCTCTATCAAGCCGAAGGAGGGAACGATGCTTTTTACGATAGCGGTGATCCTGTTGGTGCTATGGTTGCTCGGACTGGTGAGCGGCTATACGATGGGGAACTTCATCTACGTGCTGCTCGTAATCGCGCTCGTGCTGTTCGTCGTCGGACTCGTCAGCGGCCGGCGCACGGTCTAGCGCTCCGAACCGGCCAAGCTGTTGGCTACGGGTCAACGGCTTGGCCGCATCCGGGGCTCTCTTCTTTGCGGAATTGCTAGATTTACACCGGTTTTCGCAGATATCCGATCGGCGCACGAGTTGCTTAGTTGGCGCCCGGAGTCTACGAAATGCCTCGAGCCCATAGCCCTATCGGACCAGTTGGCGGCGCGCACGTCGGCGCGGACCTTCATGCCGACGCGCACCTGCAAGGCCGTGCCTTGTCGTGCTCGCATTGTACCTACGGGCTCGAGTGTGTCGAGCAGAACCGCCGATCCGGTACGTGGGTCGGGTCTTTCATCTGTCCAAACTGTCGAAGCGAATATTTCTACGCGTACCGCTGGGGCAGGCTCCTGCGGAAGGGGTAGGGTCCGCCTCGCCACGACGTGGCTCGTGGCAGGCGGCAGACAACAGGTCGTCAAGCGTGTGTGGTCCTGTCTCCTCCGGGCAGGGCTGCCCTTACAGCTCGCAGCGCTGGCTTGACCGGACGATCGAAGCCTGTTGTCTGCTGCCTGGCACGAGCCACGTGTGACTGCCGACTCTCCCGCCCCGGCCCGCACCCCCGCCAGCCTGAGTTCGCCCAAGGCTGTGCTACGCTTCGGCGACTGTGACTCGGCGGTTGAGAATGGAGCCTCGGCGATTGAGAATGGAGACCCGGCGATTGAGAATGGAGAAAGGAACCGTGATGCCCAGAAGGCTTCGGTTGTTATCCGCGGCGATCTTGACCTGTATGGTGACCATGCCTGCATTCGGTGAGGAGTTGAAACCCGGTGACCTGGCGCCCGACTTCACGATGGTGGGGTCCGACGGCAAGACCTATTCCCTGGCTGGCCTCAAGGGGAAGACCGTCGTGCTCGCGTGGTTCCCGAAAGCGTTCACCGGTGGTTGAACGGCCGA
>JANOJK010000532.1:0-2776 GCA_031408165.1 Acidobacteriota bacterium
GCCGGTGGTGTCGATGACGAAGGCGTCGGCCGCGACCGCCAGCGGCGAGACCGCGCGGGTCGAGTCACCCCGGTCGCGCTCGGCGAGCGCGGTCGCGACATCCGACAGGATGTTCTTCGAGCTCGTATGCGCCGAATCCCCGGCGCGGCGGCGCGCGCGCTCCTCCGGCGACGCGTCGAGATAGATCTTCACGTCGGCCTGCGGGAAGACGACCGTCCCGATATCCCTCCCTTCCATGACCACCCCGCCGCCGGCGCCGTACGAACGCTGGCGCGTAACGAGCACGCGGCGCACGGCGGGGTGGCGCGCGAGCGTCGCCGACGCCTTGTCCATTTCCGGCGTGCGGATCGCGGCGGCCACGTCATGCCCGTCGATCCCCGTGCGCCCTGCTTCCACGTCGAACGTCGCTCGCTCGCCGAGCGCCGCGACCGCCGCCTCGTCCGACAGATCGACGCCGTCGTGGAGCGCCTTCCACGCCAGCGCGCGGTACATCGCACCGGTGTCGATGTGGCGGTAGCCGAGGCGTTCGGCGACGGCGCGCGCGACCGTGCCCTTCCCCGCGCCCGACGGTCCGTCGATAGCCACGATGAGAGGCCTGGTCACGCTGTTATTATCACCCGTCGTACCGGATTTACAGCGTCCGGCGTCATCCCCGAAACCTTCGTGATGGCCGTGACCCGTGAATCAAGAGACCGCAGGATGACGATCGCCGCTTTGTTCCGTGGCCGGCCGATACGGCTCGCACTCGCGCTGCTGGTCGGGCTGCCCCTGATCGGCGCGCTCGCGATCGGCGCCACGCATACCGGACAATCCTACCAACGCGGCGCGGCGTTCGTCGTGCAGGCGGCCGGCATGCAGGGAGCGGCCCGGACGATGGCGTCATGGACGGCGGAGCCGGTCAGCGCCATGGGTGTGACGCCCATTGCGTGGCGCGGTGGCAGCCTGCGCACCCGCGGCTACCAGCCTCTGCACGAGCGAGGCCGGGGAATCCTCCTCGTCCCCGGAGTCCACGCCGCCGGCATCGACGAGCCGCGCCTCGTCGGCTTCGCGCGCGACCTTGCGGCACGGGGACATCCCGTCCTGACGGTGGAACTGCCGGACTTCATGCGCTACGAGATCACCGCCCGCACGACCGACATGATCGAGGATGCCGCGGCGTGGATGATGCGGCGGGCCGAGTATCGGGGGCGCGATGGCCGCATCGGCATGATGGGGATCAGCTTCGCCGGCGGCCTTTCGATCGTGGCGGCCGCGCGGCCGGCGATCACCAACGGCGTCGCCTTCGTGATGGCGTTTGGCGGCCACGGCGATCTGCCGCGCACGCTGAAATACCTCTGCACCGGCGTCCAGCCGGACGGCGCCATCCTCCCTCCGCACGACTACGGGCTGGCGATCGTGCTTCTGAGCGCGGCCGGCCGCGTCGTGCCCGAGGCGCAGGTGGCGCCGTTGCGCGACGCGATCCGGTCGTACCTCGAGGCGTCGCTGCTCGACAGGGTGGACAAGCCGAAGGCCGCGCTGGAGTTCGCGCGGGCCGCCCGGCTCGGGGACGGGCTGGCGGAACCGGCACGGACGTACATGAACTACGTGAACGCGCGGGACGTCGCGCGTCTCGGGCCGGTGCTGCTCCCTCACGTCGCCGATCTGGGAGCGGATCCCGCGCTGTCGCCGTCGCGGTCCCCGCTGCCCCGGGGCCCGGTCTACCTGCTCCACGGCACCGGCGACAACGTCGTCCCCGCGATCGAATCCACGCTGCTCGGAGCGGAGCTGGCCGCGCGCGGCGTGCCGGTGCACGTGCTGCTGACGCCGCTCATCACGCATGCCGACGTGGATCGCGGCTCGTCGGTCCCGGCCGTCTGGCGGCTGATACACTTCTGGACACGGTTACTGGATGAATAGAAAGCCGCTGAAGACCACGCCGGGCGGCGTCAGACAGGAACGCCTGCAGAAGATCATCTCGGCGGCGGGCGTGGCCTCGCGCCGGCTGGCCGAGGAACTGATCGCGCAGGGGCGCGTGGAGGTCAACGGCACCTTCGTGCGGGAGCTCGGCACGAAGGCGGATCCCGACCACGACGAGATCAAGGTCGACGGGCGCCGGATCAGGGAGCAGAAGCGGAAGCGCTATGTCCTGCTCTACAAGCCGCGCGGGTACGTCACGACGCGCAGCGATCCGGAGGGCCGGCCCACCGTCATGGATCTCGTGAAGGGCGTGAAGGAGTACGTCTATCCGGTCGGACGGCTCGATTACGACTCGGAAGGGCTGCTCCTGCTCACCAACGACGGCGATCTGGCCGCGCGCCTGATGCATCCGAGCCATGAGATCGAGAAGGTGTACGAAGCACGCGTGCGCGGCGTCCCGGCCCCCGAAGACCTGGAGCGCCTCGCGCGCGGCGTCGTGCTCGATGGCAGGCGGACGGCGCCGGCGAAGCTGCGCGTCGCCGATCGCCCGGCGAAGAGAACCGAGTCGGGCGCCGAGCACACGTTCGTGGAAATCGTGCTGCGCGAGGGACGGCAGCGCCAGGTGCGCCGCATGTTCGAGTCCATCGGGCACCCCGTCGTCCGCCTCCGCCGCATGCGCATCGGCCCGATCGTCGACGAGCAGATCCCGATCGGCCACTGGCGCGAGCTGGACGCGCAGGAGCTCACCAGGCTGCGCAGAGCCGTAAAGATGTCGACGGCCGACGGGCCAGGCACCAAGACACCAAGGCACAAAAGCTCTTAGTGTCTTCGTGTCTTAGTGCCTTCGGGCGAAGCCGTCGGCGTCGTGATCAGTGAACCG
>JANOJK010000568.1:0-3516 GCA_031408165.1 Acidobacteriota bacterium
GTCACCCTCTGCTGCGACTCCTCGCCGAACCGCCACGCCAGCAAGCACGCGCAGACGAGCGGACACCCGGTGATCGCCTCGGCGGAGCCTGGCGAGCGCTGGCTCTATTGCTTTCCCGACGACGGGTTCGCGGAGTACTAACGAAGCTCCCCTCAAGCTGAACACGCGGGCGAGTTCCATTACCAGCGCCGTGCCCGAGCCGTCGTCGTTGGCCGCTTCCCCCACCCGATGCCGTCCGCGTACGCGCCGACGACGTCCATCTCCTCGGGATGCGTGGTCGCGATCTCTGTGCAGTAGACGTCCCGCGGGCCCGGCTCAGCCCTGCCGGCGATCGCAGAATCACTACGGCGCGGGCCAATCCGGCGAGCGACGTGGACATCCGGATCCTTGTCTATGCCATGGGTGCCTGAAGGCGTTCGAGGAGCATTGACTTGCCCAGGGCGGCCCGGATCTGGCGCTTCAGTTCGGGGTTGACCGAGAACCTTGCCTCCTCGGCGATCTTGACGTGCTCCTGCGCCTCGACGGCACGGCCGGTGAGCAGGCACACGAGCGCGAGGTTGCTGTGGGCCTCGCCAAACTTCGGATCGACGGCGATGGCGGCGCGGAACGCGCGCTCCGCGTCGGACAGGCGATCCAGGCGGAAGTAGGCGCTGCCAAGCGCCAGCGAGACAAACGCCGGCACGGGCGCGGGCGTGCCGGTGACCGGTCCGGGATCGCGCTGGGCCCGAATCTCGCGAATCTGCTGCTTCAGGTCGAGGACTTCGGTGCTGGTCGACGGCGCGCCGCCGCGGCTCGCTGGGGTTGTGGGGACCGGCCCCTCCAGATCCGCGAGCCGCCGGCGCAGGATGGTCAGTTGATTCTCGCGCGCGCGATCGGCGAGCAGCCGCTGCTCGGCATCCAGCGTTCCCTGGCGCGAATACGAATCGCGGCACCGTTCGAGGGCACGGGCGGCGGCGTCGTACTGCTTGAGCCCCATCCGGGCCTTCCCCAGGCCGTGCAACGCGTCGGCGTACTCAGGGTAGATCTGCAGCGCCGCTTCGAATTCCCGCGCGGCCTCCTCGAAATCCTTCACGTCCACCCGGGTCCATCCCGCGCGGTCGTGCTGCTGCGCCCGCTGGAAATCGGGCGTGACGGCCGCCCGCGGCGCGGGCGACTGGGCGGCCAGTGCGGCCAGGAACAGGAAGGATCCCAGCATGCTCCCCTCTTTCAGGGCTTCTCGGGCAGGCGCTCGAGCACGTCGTGGTCCCACGAATAGCGGAAGCTCCCGTGCTCGGCGCAGCGGTAATAGAGCCCGACCTGCTCGCCGACCTGCGCCGCGCGCGTCATGTCCGCACCGCACTCGGGGCACTTGTTCAACTGCTCCCAGCGGCCTTCGCCGGTGCCCGGTGGCTTGTCGGTCATTTCGAGGATATCGCGTACTTGACGAGGATCCCCTCGACGAAGTCGGCCGTGACGACCTGGTCCCCGCGGGAATACGTGGCGGTCACGACGCGCAATGATCCCTCCGCGCGATCGGCCCGCTTGTCCGGCACGCCCAGCGACTGCTCCACCTCGGCCATCGTCATCCCCTTGCGAATGGCGCCGGCCGCGGCCGGCTGGTCCCGCAACTCGGGCTGGGCGACGACGGTGTCGCGCGGTGCAGCAGACCGGCGGTCGGCGAAGGGGAACTCGAGGTATTCGGCGAGCGCCCGCATGACGCCCTCGGGCCCGAGGCCGCGCGGTACTCCTTCCTGGTAGCGGAGGTTGAATCGCGAACCGCTGTGGAGCCGGGTGTTCGCGATCCGCGCCTTCTTGGCTTCCTCGGCACTGACGGCGGCCGCGCGGTTGCGGCCGTCCTCGCGCTCCCGCTGGTCCCTGAGATCGTCCAGTTCGCGCTGCAGACCGCGCTTGCGGTCGCGGTCCGACTCGTCCTTGATCAGCCGCTCCAGATCCCGCTCGCGCCGGCTCTTGCCGACCGAGGGGACCGACACCCCGGTGCTCGTATCGTCGCCGAAAGTCCCATAGCCGCCGCCGGCGAGCTGGAACTCGATCAGCGTCTCCTTGACCCTCACCCTCGTCACAATCACGGATTCGCCCGATCGAATCGCAATACCGGTCGCCTTGACGCGCGCGGCGTACTTGGTGAAATCGATCGCGCGGCGGGCGTCCGGGTAGACGTCGATGCCTTCCTGAGTGGCCGGCATGTCGAGCTTGACGACAACGGACTTGCCCTCGAAGAAGTCCTTGAGCTCCGGCTCGCTCTGGGCGGCGGCAGGGATCGATGTGAAGGCGACCAGGCAAGCGGGCAGGAGCAGGCGGTGGAGAGTCCGCATGGCGTAAAAGATATCACCGATGAGTCAGGCCTTGATCTGGACGAGGGGCTCGTAGAGCCGTGTCCCCTTGCACTCAGGGCACTTGCTCGGTTTCGTGAGCTTGTCCGTGCCGAACGTATACCCGCAGCTCCGGCACCGGGCGGGCTCGATCTTGATCGCCTGATCGGCCGCCTTCGCGGTCTTGAGCAGGTGCTTCAGGTGCTCTTCGACCTCTTCGCGCGTCTGCTTGAGTTCGTGGGCCACGGACGAAATGGTGCGGGGCTGCCGCAGCATCTCGGCAATCTGTTGTCGCAGGGTCATGCAGGTACATTGTAACGGCCGGACCGCCAAAATTGTGCGATCCGGCCCCGGAGCTCCCGGCGCGCCTACCGCCGGTCGCTATCGGCGGGGGTGGCGGCCGATGGGTTCGCCGCGCAGTGGCAGTGGACGATCGCGTTCAACGGCGCGGTGTGCGTGTTACCGGCCTGGGGTTCGACACGCCCCTTCGCACGCCGCGAGCGATCGTCCGACTGATTTACGTCGAACGGGGAATTCTGCCGCTCGAATGAGCGCTCACGCCTTCTTGTGGCAATCGGCGCACTTCGCCGGACCCTTCGTCTTGCCCTTCGCGGCCGCCTGCACGTGGCAGTCCACGCAGGTGCCTTTTTTCGCCATCGGATCGTGGAAGGCGGCCTGCAGCTTCGTCTTCATCGGCGCCGCGGCCACTTTCGTATGGCAGTCGCCGCATTTCTGGTACTCCGTCTTCAGGGCCTTCGCGGGCTTCGATGGGTGATGGCAGCTCTCGCACTTGGCGCCGTACTTCGTGGTGTGGAGCTTGTGCGACAACTTGACGGCACCGAGCGCCGAGCCGGTGAGCACGACCGAATCGGGCTCCTTCGGCTCTTGAGCGGCAAGCAGGCCGCCGCCGGCATAGAGGGCACCGAGCACGAGAGGCCCACAGAGTGTGAGCAGGACGAGGCGTACTACGCGGATGGAAGTGATCACAGTTATCGCGGCAGGCTCCGCCGAAAGTGCGGCAGCCGCCGGCTCCTGCCGGGATCACCTCCAATCTTCGTGCCCGCCACGGCGCCACACCATCTGCAAAAACACGCCTGTTTCCGCGTGCAGCCGGCGGCCCACGACGGATTCCCGCCGGAAATGTCCTAAAACTACTCGGTCATCAGGACGTCTCGGCAGGGGCCTCGCGTTCGTCGGACCGTTCGTC
>JANOJK010000709.1:0-4663 GCA_031408165.1 Acidobacteriota bacterium
GGTTATTCGCTGGCGCGGACGATTGTGTTCGACCGCCTGGCGCTCGGCGTCCACGATCGGGTCCCCGAGCTTGGCATGACCGTCGCCGAAGCCCTGCTCGCGACGCATCGTTCCTACCTCCCGCTCGTCCGGCCGCTGCTCGACGAGGGGTGGATTAAAGGGATGGCCCACATCACGGGAGGCGGGATTACCGACAATCTGCCGCGCGTCCTGCCCCAGGGGATGGAGGCTGTCGTGCGCCTCGGATCGTGGGACGTGCCGGCGGTGTTCGTCTGGCTCGAGCGCGCCGGCGGCGTGCCGCGTGAAGACATGCTCAGGACGTTCAACATGGGCGTGGGGCTGATCCTCGTCGTCGCCTCGGCCGACGCCGACGCGGTCACCGGCGCCCTGCGCGCGGCCGGCGAGCCCGGTGCGCGCGTGATCGGCGAGATCGCGGCCGGCAGCGCCCCCCGCGTCCGCTACGTACCTGCGCCCGTCGGTAACCCGGGCACCGGGGTGTGACCCCGGAGGGTCAGGGCATGGGGTCAGACCGGCGGCGGATCGCGGTGCTCATTTCGGGGCGGGGGAGCAACCTGCAGGCGATCATCGACGCCGTCGCTCAGGGGCGCCTCGACGCCGAGATCGCGGTGGTCGCCTCGAACCGCGCCGGCGCGCCCGGACTCGAGCGCGCACGCGCGGCGGGCATCGACACGGTGACGATCGTCCATCGCGACTATCCCACCCGCGAGGCGTTCGAACAGGCGCTCGTCCGCGAGCTCCGCGCGCGCAACGTCTCGCTCGTCTGCCTCGCGGGCTTCATGCGCCTCCTCGGACGCACATTCCTCGACGCCTTCCCGCACGCGATCCTCAACATCCACCCGTCGCTGCTGCCCGCATTCCCCGGCATGGACGCCCAGAGACAGGCGCTGGACCATGGCGTCACCGTCGCCGGCGCGACGGTGCACTTCGTGACCGGTGAGCTCGACGGCGGACCCATCGTCCGCCAGGCCGCCGTCCCGGTCCATCACGACGACACGCCGGAGACGCTGTCGGCGCGCATCCTGGACGCGGAACACCGGATCTACCCCGAAGCGATCGGACTCGTCCTCGACGGCGGATGGACGATCGAGGGGCGGCGCGTCCGCCCCTCCCGCTGACCGCGCGGCCGGCCGCCGCACGACGGGACTCACCCGCGGGCGACCGTCTGCAGCGTCAGGATCGCGACCTCGGGCGGGCAGTTGATGCGGACGGGTACATACACGGTCCCGACCCCGCGGCTCACGAAGATGGTCGTGCCCTCACGCTGCGCGAGACCGGCGATGACCGGAAATTCTCGGGCCGCGACCGCGCCGATCCCCGGCAGCACGATCTGTCCTCCATGGGTGTGCCCGCTGATGACGGCCGGCACCCCCAGCTGCTGCGCTTCGAGCAGCCGCTTCGGCGTATGCGCCAGCAGGATCGCGTGCGGCACGGCGCCGCGCATCAGGTGCGCGATGTCCGCGACCTTGTACGTCCAGTAGCGGATCCCGGCGAAGTCCATGACCTCGCCGCGGATGGTCAGGCGCGTCCGTGCGTCCTTCAGCACGGTGAACCCTTTGGCCGCGAGGGCGGCGGGCATCTCGCGGTCATCGTCGTGATTGCCGAGAATCGCGATCACCCCGTGCGGCGCGGAGAGCGGCGCGAGCGCATCGGCCGCCGGCTGCACGTAGCGGTGCTCCCGCCACGACACGTAGTCGCCGCCAAGAAGGATCAGATCCGGTCGCTCCGCCATCAGCATGTTGACGGCCGCCGTGACCATCTCGTGCGAGACGGTCTGGCTCCGGTGGACGTCGGTCAGGACACCGATCCGCAGTCCGCGCAGCGCCTCGGGCAGGCCCGAGACGGGAAACGGCGTGCGCGTCAGCTCGAGATGGTGCCGTTCGTACAGATACCCGTGCGCGACGCCGCCGGTCGTCGCGCCGAGGCCGACGCCCACGATCATCTGCAGCAGCTGCCGCCGATCGAACCCCGCCGCCGTCCCCCTCCTGCGCGGACGCTCGCTCGCCTCGTGGGCTGTCGCAGGAGGGTGAGCCACGCGCCAATTCTAGCGCGACCGGCTATAGTACGAAGGCGAATGGATCTCTACGCCGAGCTCGAATGGCGCGACATGGTGTACGACGGCACCGAAGGTTTGCGCGACGCGCTCGCTGCCGGCCCGATCACCGCGTACATCGGGTTCGATCCCACCGCGCCAAGCCTGCACGTCGGCTCGCTTCTGCCCGTGATGGCGCTCGCGCGCCTGCAGCGCGCCGGCCACGCGCCCATCGGCCTCGTCGGCGGAGGGACCGGTCTCATCGGCGATCCCAGCGGAAAGACTCAGGAGCGCTCGCTCCAGTCGATCGCACAGGTCGACGCGAACGTCGCCGGGATTCGCGCGCAGCTGGCCCGCTTCCTCGATTTCGATTGCGCCGGCAATCCCGCGCGGATCGTGAACAACGCGGACTGGCTGGTCCCGATGGACCTCATGGCCTTCCTGCGGGACGTCGGCAAGCACTTCACCGTCAACTACCTGCTGGCGAAGGAATCGGTGAAGCGCCGCCTCGAGAGCGAGGACGGCATCTCGTACACGGAGTTCAGCTACCTGCTCCTCCAGGCGTACGACTTCGTCGTCCTCCACGATCGATTCGGGTGCACGCTGCAGATGGGCGGCAGCGACCAGTGGGGCAACATCACCGCGGGCATCGACCTGATGCGCAAGCTCCGCGGCGCGAAGGGCCACGGCCTCGTGCTGCCGCTCGTCACGACGAGCGCGGGCGTCAAATTCGGAAAGACCGAGGCCGGCGCCGTCTGGCTCGATGCGCAGATGACCTCGCCCTTCCGGTTCTACCAGTTCTGGCTCAACACCGACGATCGCGACGTCGTCCGCTACCTGAAGTTCTTCACGTTTCTCGAGCGCGCCGCCATCGACGCCCTGTCGGCCGCGGCGGCGGAGCATCCCGAGCGGCGCGAGGCCCAGCGCGCGCTCGCCCGCCTCGTCACCGCCATCGTGCACGGAGACGACCAGGTGCAGCGCGCGGAACGCGCCACTCAGGTGCTCTTCGCGGACGACTTCTCCGGCGCGAGCGTCGAAGACGTCCTGACGGTGTTCGATGATGCGCCGTCGACCGAGCTGGCGCTGCCGGCGGAGGGGATCGGGCTCGTCGACCTGCTCGCGGCCGTGAAGCTCGCCTCCTCCAGGAGCGACGCGACGCGCCTCGTGAAGGGCGGCGGCATCTACGTGAATCAGGTCCGCATGACGGACGAGCGGGCGCGCATCGCCCTCGTGGATGCGATCGGCGGCGAACTGCTGGTGCTGCGCAAGGGACGCAAGGAACATCACATCGTCAAGGTCCGCCCCGCGTAAGGGCACCACCCTGGCGACTCGAGGAGCCTGGTCGGAACAAGTTGTCAGCTTGGGCGTTGACAGGCGCCCGCCCGGCAGGCGCGAGGAGAGCGCATACCGGGACTCTGTGAGCGACGAGCAACAAAGCCCGGCGGGATGCATCGGCGGCCGAGGTGGCAACCCTTATTCCGATCAGGGTCCTTACTTCGTCAGTTCGAACAGGCCGCACGAATAGTCGGCCGACGCGAACCCGTCCAGATCCGCCGCCGCTACGAAATCCCCCGCATCGTTGACGGCCGAGAACGACACCAGCGTCAATCCCGGCAGCGCGCCGAGGATTGTGCGCGGCGAAAAGACACGTTCGCTGTTGAAATGCAGACGCTGGCGTCCGATTGGCGTCCCCAGGTAGAAGCGCCCGCCCGGCGCGAGCACGCGCGCGAGCTCCGCCAGCGCGGCCGCCCATGCGCGCGGTGCGACGGGATCGCCGTAGCGCCCGAGTCCCGCGTGCTCGACCGCATGCAGGCACGAGAGCGAGATGACCGAGCCCGCGTCGAACCCGTCCAGCCGGCACATGTCGCCCCGAATGAACTGCAGCCCGGGCACGTGGCTCGAGAGCGGCCTGATGTCCACGACCTCGATCGGCATGAAGGTGAGCACGTGCGCCACGAAGCCGTCGATCCGGGAACCGACGTCGACGTGCCGGGCCGGCTTCGCCGAATACACTCTCTGCGCAGCCCAGAGGTCCTGGTGGAAATAGTGTCCGCCCGCCGTGCCGGCCGACGCGTCATAGTCGGCGAGCATCGGGTGGATGTCGGACCACACGAGGGGGAATTCCTCGCCGCCTGCGGCGGACCGGTAGGCCCGGGCTTCACGAAAGAAACGAGGGATGCGATGCCACACCCTCGGGCCCGGCGGGACCAGCCCGAAGAAGTGGCTGAAGTCCCGCGCCCGGCGGGCCCAGACGCGCGCCCCACGCATGCGTCCTCCGATCAAACCTCCAACCCCCAACCTCCAACCGCTAACCCCCAACCTCCAACCTCCAACCCCCAACCCCCAACCTTCAGCCTCGCGTGTCAGGCAAAATGCAGAACATGTAGATTTGCGGCGCGATCTCAGTGTCCTGCCTTCTGCCTTGTGCCTTCTGACTTGGCAGCTTCGCGTTTTTCATCAGCCTGCTAGACTAGAGGGTTCTCAAAGCGTTGCGGAGGCGCCGCGGGGGACGGCGCCCGGCGGAGCCCATCCCTCGGCACGCAGGGCGTCCTGCAGCCGCTGCGAGCGCTCGATCAGCGCGTGCGCGTCTTCGAACTTCTCCACGTCCTCGCG
>JANOJK010000764.1:0-3071 GCA_031408165.1 Acidobacteriota bacterium
CGGTCGCCGTGTCGGTGAGACCGCCTGGATCGCTGACCGCGTACTGGAACGTGTCGACGCCGCCAGTGGTGAATGCGGCATTCGGCGTGTACGTGATCGTCGAGCCGTTGATGGCTGCCGTGCCATTCAGGCTGTTGGTCACGGTCGTGATGGCGAGCACGTCGGCGTTCGGATCCGTGTCGTTGTTCAGCACGGCGATGATGACGGCGGTGTTGAACGGCGTGGACGCCACGTCGTCGATTGCGTTCGGTCCCTGATTGGTCGGGGGCGGCGCAGTGATCGGTGTCGTGAGCTTCCCGCTGAGCGCGAACATGTTCGTCTCGCCGACGATGGTCCAGGTGTTAGAGAGAGCGCTGACCTCGCGCTCGACCCGGAAGAAGTTCGTGCCCGACGGGCTGCCGGTAATGGTGCACAAGATATTCGGGTCGCCCAGGTACCCCGTGGGTGGCGCGGGACTCTGACACACGAGGAAGTTCGAGATGCGGCTCGTCCCCGGAAGCGCCAGGGTGAAGTCGCACGGATTGCTGAAACACCCGACGTCCGACGTCGCGAAGACGCGCAGGGCACTCGCTTCGTGGATGTCAACACCGAAAGGGTGCGTGACGCGATACCGGGCAAAGGGGACCGCGTCGTCCACGCGGACGCGGAGCCGGCCGAAGCCCCACTGCTCCCCGGCTTTGGCGACAGGGGTCGCAAACGCGGCCTCCTGTGCCTGGACCAGCAGAAGCCTGGTCTCGGTAGTTCTGCCCGGGCCAGCGCCCGCGACCGACACGTCCATGAGCGCTTCAGCGCTCCAATAGAACCCCTCGGCGTCGAAGTTCGTCGTGAGGGGGTTATCGGTCACCGCGGGTGCGCGGAGCGGGTCGGGCGCCGGGGCCAGGCACATCGTCGGGGTCAGGATGCCCGTGACCACATCAGTTGTCTGTGGCAGGGGAACGCCAAAGGCGTCGAGCGGCGGCGTGTTGTCCAGGCACAGCTCGAGTGCGTTCTTGCCGTCCGAGAAGTAGTACGGGAACCCCGTGCGCGCGTCGATTGGCCCCACCGAGGGCTGGACCAGCAACGCAACGACACCCTGGCCGACGAGAGGAACGACATATGCGTTGGGCGACGCACTGGTCTGCAGGAGGAGTCGCGCGATCTTCGGGCCGTTGGCGGTCGGCGTGAAGCTCATGCTGACCGTGCAGTAGGCGTTGGGCGCGACCGTGGCGCAGTTCGTGAACGCCACCGCGAAATCGTTGTCGGTCAGCGGTGCCACCGGTACCGTACTGGCCGTGACGGTGAGCGTTGCGTTGCCGATGTTCTGCAGCGTGATGGTCTTCTGCGGGCTCGTCGCGTTCGCGCCGACGGCACCGAAAGCCACTCCGTTGGTCGGGGCGTGAATGACCAGTGCCGGCGTAAACGCCGGGCCCTGCGCCTGAAGGGCCAGCCGGCCAGTCCACGTCGCCAGTACGGCGATGACGGCCAGGGCCACCATGAAGCGTATCTTTAAGAACCGCATCTCTCCTCCTAATGATCGCTTCAAGGTATGTCCAGGGAATAATTTCCCCCGCGATCTTGTAGAGGCAGTGTGGAGTTCGAAAATGGAGGTCCGATGAAACTCCGGTGAAGAACGCTTAATGTTGCCGGCGCCACGATCGGCGTCGCCGATCAGGAAGGCTCCGCCGCGGCGGATTTTTGGCGCCGCCGTGGAGGATACTTCGCGGGCCGCAGGCCCCTGACGCGCAGCGCGCGGACGCCGCCGGGAGGGCGCTCGCGCACGGCAGGAGTCTCGTTTTCCGGGCAGCGGACGGCAAACGCCAGTATGATGACCGGCGCGGGACCGGAAGCGTCCCACGTCGGCATGCCATGATCATCCGCGTCATCGACTTCTCCGTCAAAAACAGATTCCTCGTCCTGCTGGTCGTCGCGGCGGCGGCCGTCGCCGGTGCGTGGTCGCTCCGCACCGCCCCGATCGACGCCATCCCGGATCTCGGCGACACGCAGGTCATCATCTACTCCCGCTGGGATCGCAGCCCCGACCTCGTCGAGGCGCAGGTCACCTACCCGATCGTCACCTCGATGGTCGGCGCGCCGAAAGTGCGCGCGGTGCGCGGGTTCTCCGATTTCGGCTACTCGTTCGTCTACGTGATCTTCGAGGACGGCACCGACATCTACTGGGCGCGCTCCCGCACGCTCGAGTACCTGTCGGGCGTGCTCTCGGGCCTGCCGGCCGGCGCAAAGACCGAGCTCGGCCCCGACGCCACCGGCCTCGGATGGGTCTTCCAGTACGCGCTCGTGGACAAGACCGGGAAGCACAGCCTGGCCGACCTGCGCTCGCACCAGGACTGGTATCTGCGCTACTACCTCAAGGCGGTGCCGGGCGTCTCGGAGGTGGCGTCGGTCGGCGGCTTCGGGCGCCAGTACCAGGTGAACGTCGATCCGAACCGGCTGCGCAACTACGGGCTCACGATCCAGCGGGTCGTCGAAGCCGTCCGTGGGGGCAACGCCGAAACCGGCGGCCGGCTGATTGATTTCGGCGGCACCGAATACATGGTCCGCGGGCGCGGATACGCGCAGTCGATCGCCGACTTCGAGAACATCGTCGTCTCCGCCAGCGAGAGCGGCACGCCGATCCGGATCCGTGACATCGGCCAGGTCACGGTCGGTCCGGATCTGCGGAGAGGCGTGGCGGACCTCGACGGCGCCGGCGAGGTGGTGTCGGGGATCGTCGTCATGCGGCACGGCGAGAACGCGGTGGACGTGATCGATCGCGTCAAGGAGCGCATCCGCCAGATCGAGCCCGGGCTCCCGGCGGGCATGGAGATCGTGCCCATCTACGATCGCTCGGTCCTCATCCGCCGCGCCATCGACAACGTGAGCTGGACGCTCGTCGAGGTCATCCTCACGGTCGCGTTCATCGTGCTGCTCTTCCTGTGGCACGTGCCGAGCGCGCTCATCCCGCTCATCACGATCCCGGTCGCGGTGCTCATCGCGTTCATCCCGTTCCGCTGGATGGGGCTCACCATCAACATCATGTCGCTCGGCGGGATCGCCATCGCGATGGGCGAGCTCGTGGACGCCGCGATCGTCGT
>JANOJK010000776.1:0-5993 GCA_031408165.1 Acidobacteriota bacterium
GTGGTGAACGGGTTGTCCGCGAGCACGTGGGCAGGGGCGATCAGCTGGTCGCGCCGTCCGAGCGACACCCACGGTCCGTCGCCGGCAAAGAGATCCGGCGGCAGGTACGGACGTCCGGGAAGCGCCGGATCGAATCGCCCCAGAAATTCGCGCGAGACCACCGCGGCCGCGTACGTGTCCGGCAACGCGGCGATCTGCTGCGGCGTCAGCGCAAGCCTCGCGATGGCTCGGGCCAGCGGCTGGCGCAGCGCGTCGCGCCTCGCGTACCACTCCTCTTTGGATCCGGCGAAGCCGTAGTAGGCCTCCTGTCCGTGTTCCACCCAGCTGAAGACCAGCCACAGATCGCGCTGCAGCATCGCGCGCTTCAACGGATCCGCGGGCAGCGACTCCCCGTGCCGGTTGAACTCCGTGAGGACCGAGAGGAGGCGCGCGTGCGACGCGCCGGTGACGAGCTGCCTCGAGCTGCGCCAGAGCAGCGGCTCGATGCGGTCGCGCCCGTACTCCTGTCCGTCCGGGCCCACGCGCACGAACAGCGCCTCGTGCAGGCGGTTCCAGAGATGTGCCGCCTCGGGGTGATAGGGGCCGCCCCGGGGGGTGAGGGCTGGCTGTGCCCCAACTCGCGCTCCGGCCAGCAGACCCACGACTGCCACGGCGAGCGCAAGACCGCAGCGGTTCACGAGGGCATCTTAACGCCGCTCAATGGGATAAAGTTCGTGCATGATTCGCCGCCTTGCGCTCATCTTCTGTCTCGTCATTCCTCTCGCGCTCCAGGCGCAGCAGCCGCCGCCGGTCACCACGTCTCCACGAGCGATCCGCCGCGACGTCCCGATGACCAACGCCATCCGCAGGGCGTTCGCGGCCGGCACCCGCGACACCACGGGGCGGCCGGGGCCCGCCTACTGGCAGTTGCAGGCCGATTACACGATCAACGCACGACTCGATCCCGCCACGCAGACGATCACCGGCACGGAGTCGATCGCGGTGCACAACACGAGTCCGCAGGACCTGACCGAGATTGTCATGCGCCTCGACCACAACATCTACCGCGGCCTGGTGCCGCGCGGCTCGTCGGTGCCGGCGGAAAACACCGACGGCATGATCGTAACGCGGATCGCGGTGAACGGCGACACGGTGGATCTCACTGCGACGGCGGTTGCCGCGGGACGCCGGGGACGAGGCGGCAACGCGGGGGCGCCGCGAACGCTGTCGGTCGCGGGGCTGGACCAGACCGTCGCGCGGATCACGCTCGCGAGCCCCGTCCGGGCGAAGTCCACGGCGACCCTCGAGATCGCGTGGCGCACGAAGCTGCCCGGCGGGCCCGGCGGACGCGGCCACCGGATGACGCAGCGCGTGGACGACACGCTGTTCCAGCCGACGCAGTGGTTCCCGCGCGTGGCGAAGTACGACGACCTGCGCGGGTGGGACACGAGCGTCTACCTGGGGCCGGCGGAGTTCTACAACAACTTCGGACGCTTCGACGTGAAGATCGACGTGCCGGCCGGCTGGATCGTCAGCGGCACCGGCGTGCTCCAGAACCCGCAGGACGTACTGACCGCAAAGGCGCGCGAGCGCCTGTCACACGTGCTCGAGTCCGACGAGGTCGTCACGATCGTCGGCGAGGACGAAGCGGGTCCCGGCAGGGCGACGGCGCCAGGCGATCGCCTCGTCTGGCACATGAAGGCCGACATGGTGAATGACTTCGCGTGGGCGACGGCAAAGAATTACGTGTGGCGCGCGACACGGGCCACGATTCCTGGCAAAGGCCCGATCCCGATCCACATGGTGTACGTGCCGTCCCACGCCAACCTCTACGCGAACGCCGGGCCGATCACGCGGCACGCCCTCGAGTTCTACTCGAAGCTGTGGGCGCCGTATCCGTTTCCGCAGCTCACGCTGCAGGACGGCCCGAGCTCCGGCATGGAATACCCGATGGTGATCAACTCGAACCAGGGGGCGGCGGATCACGAAGCCGGCCACCAGTGGTGGCCGATGGTCGTCGGTAATAACGAGACCTGGTACGGCTGGATGGACGAGGGGTTCAACCAGTACATGAACATCCTGTCGGGCGCCGACTCGCGCAAGTCCGCGCCGAATCTCGACGGCCTCGGCCAGAGCTACGGCCGGACGAGCGGCGACGAGAACGAGCCGCCCATGATGTGGGCCGCCAACAACGCCGGCACCATGTACAGCTTCCAGACCTACTCGAAGACGCCCCTCATGCTCTCGATGCTCGGCGGCATCGCCGGCGACGCCGAGGTCCAGCGCGCGATGAGCGAATACACGAAAGCCTGGAGCTTCAAGCACCCGTCGCCGTGGGACTACATCTTCTTCATGGACAAGGCGCTCGGGAAGGATCTGCAGTGGTTCTGGTACTACTGGCTGTGGACGACCGAGTCGGTGGACGGGTCGATCGCGAACGTCGTCACCGCGGGATCGAAGACGACAGTCACCGTGCGCCAGGACGGGCAGATGCCGTCGCCGGTGGTGCTCAAGGTCAGGTTCGCCGCGACGGGGCCGGCGATCCAGCCGATGCCGAACGCGAAAATGGTGGACGGCACCACCGCGATCGTGACGTGGCCCGTGGACGTGTGGTTCGACGGCCGCCGGACCTTTGCCGCGGACCTGGAGTTCGGCGGACGGCCGATCGCGGCGATTACGCTCGACCCCGGCTGCCGGTTTCCCGATCGCGATCCGGGGGACAACGTGTGGCCCAGGCCGTCCGCTTCTCCTCCGCCAGAGACCGCCGGTGGTCCCAGAGGCGCCTCCTGCGGAGGATAGCCGCCACCGCCCTGGGCTCACCCGCCGCGCAAGAGCTCGGATGCGAGCAGGGTCACGGCCGGGGCCCGGCCCGGCGCTGCATCATCGCGTCCAGGCTCCAGGTGCCGGCGCCGCGCGCCGACATGTACAAGAAGAGGAAGCACATCAGCGCCGAGAGCTCGCCATGGTTCTGGATCGGCCAGCGGCCGTTCGGCGCATGGAACTGCCAGTACGCCACCGCCATCTCGCCCGACAGGATGAACGCAATCGGCCGCGTGAAAAGTCCCAGCATGATGGCGAGCCCGCCGACGACCTCCAGCACCGCCCCGATCCATATCTGGGACATCACCGGCGCGGTCGCGCCGCCGGGCATGCCGCCGAACCATCCAAAGAGCTTCATGCCGCCAGCCTGGATGAAGAGCACGGCTGTCACGACGCGAAGCAGGACGAACGCCATCTCCTCGGCTTTCTGCCTGTTCATGGACCGACTATAGACCCGTCCGGTCCTGCCCTGACCTGTTGCGTGTGAAGAAAGCTGTCCTGGGTGTACGGGCTCTCGGGGGGCTGCTTCCGATCGGCCGGATCGTCGCGCTGATCCCGGCGGCGGTGCTGCGGCGCCGGACGCCGGGGGGGACGCCCGGGCCACCGTTCGCCCGTGGCCTGCGCCCTACTGCACGACGTGGTGGACGAGCGTATCAACCGTTCGCACCAGGTCGTTCGGTTCGAAGGGTTTCGCGAGGTGCACGTGAAAGCCTGCGGCGAGCGCCCGGGCGCGATCGTCGGCGCTCGTGAAGGCGGTGACGGCCGCGGCAGGTACGCCGGCGACAGCGGCGACGTCCGAGCCGCGGATCCTGCGGATCAGCGAGAAGCCGTCCTCTTCCGGCATCGCAATGTCGCAGAGCAGCGCGTCCACCGGCGCGTGCTGGAGGATCTCGAACGCGGCCCGAGCGCTGGCCGCGAGATGGACGCTCGCGCCCGAAGCCGCGAGCGCGGTCGCCATGATCTCGCGTGCGTCCGCCTCGTCGTCCACAACCAGCACACGCAGTCCGTCGAGGCGAAGGCCGGCATCGTTCGCCGCGGGAGCGGCCGCGGCGTCGATCGTCTCGTCGCGCGCCGCATCGGGCAGCCGCGGAGCCATCGGCAGCCGCACGGTGAAGTCCGAGCCGCGGCCCTTGCCGTCACTGCGGACGGTAATACTGCCGGCGTGGGCCTCGACCAGCTGCTTCGCGATCGACAGCCCGAGTCCCAGCCCCCCGTGCGTGCGGCTGGTGGCGGTGTCGGCCTGCCGGAATCGATCGAACACGAACGGGAGGAACTCCGGGTTGATGCCGGCGCCGGTGTCGTGCACCTGGATCTCCACCTGCCCGTCGGCCATCCGGACATCGATCGAGACGCGGCCGCCGTCCGGGGTGAACTTCAGCGCGTTGTCGATCAGGTTGAAGAACACCTGCTCGAGACGCCGAAGGTCGCCGTGCACGGCCACGGGGGGCACGGACGAGAGTTGCAGCTCGACCGTGCGGGCGACCGCCGTCGGGACCATCGATTCGACCACGCCGCGAATCAGCTCGCGGACGTCGACAGGCTCCATCTGCAGCGACGCCCGGCCGGACGTGACGCGCGAGAAATCGAGCAGTTCCTCGATGAGGCGCGCCTGGCGTCTCGCGTTGTCGTAGACCGCCTGGATCGCGCGCGCCGATTTCTCGGGCGCGAGCGTCCTGCCCTGCAGCATGGCGGACCAGCCCAGGATGGCGTTGAGCGGCGTGCGGAGCTCGTGCGACACGATCGACACGAACTCGTCCTTGATGCGGTTGGCCTGTTCGGCGTCGGCCCTCGCGCGCTGCGTCGATTCATACAGCCGCGCGCGGTCGAGCGCCTGGGCGCAGTGGTGCGCGACCGAGACCAGCAGCGTCTGGTACTCGTCGTCGAAATTCACCGGCACGGTGAAGTCGAACGTCAGCACGCCGACCGGCGCGCCTTCGACCATGAGCGGCAGCGTGGCGGACGACTCGTAGCCGCCGTCCGCAGCGATGGACGCGGATTTCCAGAAACGCTCCTGCCAGTCTTCCAGCGAACGGATGAAGACCGGCCGCCCGGTTTTCACCGCGGCCGTCGCACACAACCCGTCCTCGAGCACCACGCCGCGCCGCTCCGGGTCGCGCCGGCCGTCCCGTTCGGCGTGCAGCGTCTCGCACCGGAGGCTGTCCGCCGCGAGCAGCAGCACCTCGCCGGACGTCGCGCCGACGACGACGCGGCCGTGCGTGATGACCGCGCGCGCGACGGCCTGCATCGTGACCGCTTCGGACAGCGCCGCGCTGAGCGCGTGCAGGCGGCTCGTGCGCGCGGCGAGGGCGCGGTACCGCGTCTCGCTCGCGCGCAGCGCGTGCTCGACCGTGGTCCGCTCGGCAAGCTCGCGATCCGCCTGCGCCCGCAGAGCCTCGGCATCGGCGCGGCCGCGCTCGGCGAACTCGAGCTGCCACGTGCGGTCAAGCGCCTGCGCACCGCCGTGCGCCAGGGCGCCAAGATACTCGCGATCGTCGGCCGGCACGGCACGCGCCGCCGCGAACTCGATCTGCACGACGGCGACGACCCGGCTGCCAATCAGCAGCGGGACGATCACCGCGGCCTCGAAGGATGTCCCGGGCGGGCTGCCGGCCGTCTCCGGATACTCTGCCGCGCGCGCCGCGCGCGATTCGACGACCACGGGTACGCCCCGGCCGACGGCATCCGAGATCGGCCCCTTCTCCGACAATGAGACGGCGCCGGGCGCCTGACCGTCGGCGAAACCGACAGCCCGCGCGACCTCCGCCCGGTCGCCGTCGCGGCTGACGAGCAGCAGGACGCCGGCGTCGCCACCTAACGCGTGCAGCGACTCCTGGACCACCGCTTCGATCGCCGCACGCGCCGTCCGCGCCTGCGCGAGCGCGGATGTCAGCTGCGCCAGCCGGCTCGCCCTCGCCGAGGCTGACTCGGCATCGACGCGCGCTCGGCGGTCCTCCTCCGTCCGGCGGACGGCAATCCCGGTCAGGACGCAGTACGCCAGCCACCCGGCAATGAACGCCACGAGCGCCGCCGCCTGCGCGACGCTGTCCGTGCGGAAGAGGGTGCCCGGCTTGATGAGGAAGTAGTCGATCGCGAGCGTCGCCTGCCCGAGCGCGAACAGGCCCGGACCGGACCCGCCGTACCAGGCACTGAGTGCGACCGCCAGCGCGAGCGGCGTCGCGGCCAGGGATCCGGCC
>JANOJK010000825.1:0-2543 GCA_031408165.1 Acidobacteriota bacterium
GCGCGCGCAACCAGAGTGCGATCGACGACGACCAGCGGCAGCGGGGCGGCGACCTCGTTCTGCACCTCGATGCGCCCCTCGAGGCCGACGCGGTACGGCTCGACCACGTCGTGGACGAGTTGCACGGGATCCGCCGGCGCCCGGCGCGCCGTCGGGGACGAGGCGAAGCTCGAGAACTCGCCGGCGATCTGCCGCAGGAGCCGCACCTGCCCGAGGATCGACGTGACGCAGCCTTCGAGGACCGGCCCGAGCGGCGCGCCGCGATCGGCGTGCACGCGCCGCAGGTGCTCGGCCGAGAGCTGGATCGGGGTGAGCGGGTTCTTGATCTCGTGCGCCACCTGCCGCGCCATCTCCGCCCAGGCCTCGAGCCGGTGCGTCCGTTCCAGCTGATCGCGCTGCGCTTTCAGCTCCGCGGCCATCCCGTTGAAGGCGTCCACGAGGCGCCGGAGCTCGTCGGACGAACGCACCGCGATCCGCGCGTCGAAATCCCCGCGCGCGATGCGGCCGGTGGCGCGGGTGAGTTGCCGGATCGGATCGGCGATCCGCTCCGCCATCGACAGTCCGATGCCGGCGCCGAGCAGGATGAAGAACAGCGCCGCGAGGTGGACGCCACGATCCAGCTCGTCGATCTCGCGTTCGACCTCGTGCTGCCGGAACGCCAGCGGCACCGTGAGCATCGCGTTCCGCCCGACCGTGCGCACCGGCGCGGCGGCCACCAGGAACGGGATCGACCCGAACTGATCCTCGGTGACGACGTTCGGCAGGCGGTCGAGGACGATGGCGCGATAGACCTCGTCCGGCGTCCGCGTCGGCAGCAGGCCCGACGCGAACAGATCGCGCTCGCTCGTGGCCGCGAGCTCCGCCTGCACGTAGACGTTGACGTCCTGGTTGATCAGCTGGCTGATCCACACCATCACGTCGTCGCCGACAAACGGCGTGGTGATCCCTTCGGCGCCGCGGCGCAGCAGCGCGTCCGACTCCTCGATCACGCGCTGCGCGACGGCGGCCGTGCGCGAGGCTTCCCCGCGGATGTCGGCGATCAGCAGGCTCGCGAAGTAGGTGCGGATCACCACCGCCAGGATGAGCACGGGAAAGATGGACGCGAGGACGAACGCGAGGAACAGCTTCCGGTAGAAGCTCGCGCGAATTTCGCGGAGGAGCGATCGCCCGGTCCGCCCGCGCGTCCGCGCCAGGCGCGTGAAGAGGGCGTTCGCGATCAGCACCAGCACGTAGGCCACGGCGGCGAGCGTGGTCAGCTCGGCGAGGCGGACGAGGTGATCGAACGCGCCGGTCACGCGGTAGCCAATCGCGTAGATACCCTGGCGGTTGTTCGAGAAGTACACGTTGTCGGCGCGGCCGTTCTTGCGCAGGACGGTCCAGAAGGGCTCGCGCGACGCGTAGACGCGCGCGAACGTCGCCTCGTCGAGCGGCCACGCGTCGCTGCCGGACATGAAGATCGTGGTCAGGCCCCAGCCGTAGACCGTGAGATCGACCTCGCCGGCCGGCGGCGCCTCGAGTGCGTCGCTCCCTTCGGACGCGCTGAATGCGTCGAGGTACGCGGACTGCGAGCGGATGAACGGCAGCGTGCGGTAGTCGAAAACGACGTGCACGACGAGCGTGGCGATCGGCCGCCCGTCCACGCAGACGCTCCGCTGCGCGTGCAGCGTCTTGCGCTCCTGCGCGCCAAAGAAGAGCAGCGCCTCGCCGAACACTTCCCACTCGCAACTGCGCAGGCGTTCCGGCGTTCGCGCCGCGGTGGTGTACTCCGGGAAGTTGAGCGCGAAGCGGCTGACCAACGCGCCGTCCGGGTCGTAAATCTCGACATCGCTCGTCAGGCGGGCGCGCGCGAGGACCGTCTGGCTCCACAGCCGGAACGCGGTATCGGTGCCCGCGGTGGCCGCGCGCGTCCGCACCGCGTTGGCGACGAGATCCGTCAGCCCCGGCAGCGCGTCGATCTCCCGCAGCGCCTCCTGGAGCCGCGGCTGCAGGGCCTCGGGATGCGTCATCGCCTCGACGGCGTACTGCTGCTCGATGAGATGGCGGATCGCGCGCTCGGCGAAGAAGTGCACCGACGGATACACCAGCAGCGCCGGCAGCAGGAACGCCATGAACAGGACGAGAATCCTCGACGCGACGGTCGCGCGGCGATACCACGTCACCAGCCTGGGCGCTACGAGCGCCGCCACCGCGCACGCCAGCGCGCCGAGCATCACGGCGAAGACCGGGATCGGCCAGTTGCGCGCCGCGCCTGCCCCCGCGACGACGACAATGGGAACGAGCCACAGCAGGGCGGCCGCGGCGTGCCGCGCCGACCAGCGTCGGGGCAGCCGCCAGCGCGCGAGGGCCATCACGCACGTGAGCGCGCCGAGCCAGAGCACACCCGCATGGCCGAGGAGGATGCCGGCGATGGTGGCCAGCCGCGGCGCCGTCCACGGATGCAGCGAGAAGTGACGGAGGTCGACGGCGGCGGGATCGACGTTGCGTCCCAGCACCGCCTCGAACGCGACCAGCAGCCCTGCCAGCGCGAAGCCGCAGAGCAGCTG
>JANOJK010001201.1:0-2839 GCA_031408165.1 Acidobacteriota bacterium
TGAACCACGCGTGGAATGCTGTCGGCGACGCCGATCGCGGGCGCGGCCCGCCCCAGGGCGGCCAGGGAGGCCACCACGATCCACCACGCGCCGGTCAGCGCGTCACGCCAGCCGGTACCGGCGTGCGACGGCGAAGCAGGAATGCCGGTCAGGCCCGCGGGCCAGGCGGATCGAATGCATGCCGTCGCTGTGGCCCACAGCAGCAGGACGACCAGAACGCCCATCGCGCACCAGACGTGACGGGCCCGTTGCGCCGGGGTGAGCAGGTGCCCCTGCCGGGCGCGAAGCCACAGCCACCCGAGAAGGGCGAGCGCGATGAGGGCGGACAGATCGGCCGTCGTCGCACTCCGGAGCAGACGTGCCTGGCCAGCCGCCATTGAGAGGAAAGACGCGACGTACTGCCCGAAGACCGCGCAGGCGAGGGCGGACAGCAGGATCCGTTCGATGATCACCACGCCCGTCGCCGCAGCGGCCGCCCGCGCGCCGAAGGCGCGATCGACCCGCCCACTCAGGCCGCCCGGAATGAAAAGGGCCCAGCTCTCCAGATCGAGCCGGCGCACTGCCAGTCCGAGCAGTGTCGCCGCCAGGACGAACCACGGGCCTGTAGCGCCCACGGTCTCGCGCAGCACGCCGCCGACGAAGAACGCCGCAAACGCCAGCTCGGGAAGAGCCAGGGCGGCCGCGCGCGAGGCGGATGTAAACGACAACAAAGCGCCCGCGGCGAAGACGATCGAGACGTCGCGTTTCGCCCGCGTCACGCCGTCAGCATACGCGGACCCTTATAAAAAGCGCGTGAAGAGAACGTCCCGCCACCGGAGAGACGGGCGACCCGCAACCAGTTGTCCATGATGCGGCCCGACGGCGGGGAGGCGCGGCGGGTCACCGGGACGGGCATCGAGCGGTAGAAGGATCGCGGTATGAGGGGCAGGTTGTTAGTGGCTTGTGGGCGTTTGGGTCCGTGATGTGTCGTGGCCCGGCCGAGCAGCCCGCCCGTATCAAGCCTCCGGATCGCAAACAGCTGGACCGTAATACTCTACGGCTCGCGTAGCCACGCATGCGCCATCTCAGCGGACTGGAACACCGCCGAGATGGCGCCCGCGTCCTCAAAGGCCATGGCCTGGGTTCGCGCCGCGGCGAGGGACTCCTCGTCGCCCGTCACGAAGGCGACCCGCCGTCCCTTGAGCGTGACCGGATGCTGCGTAAGGTAGGCGGCGACGCTCCGGTTGAAGAGTGCGGAAGGGGCGCCGACGCGCGTCCAGTCCACCGACACCCCGATCTGGCGCTGAAAGCTGAACAGGGGCTCGCGGCGCACGTCATCGATCACCTCGCGCCACTCCTCGAAGGAGTAGGGGTCGGAGTACTCGACCCGGAGGATCCCCGCAGCGACGTCAAGCCTCCACACGATAGGCATCTGCCTGCCAATTTGCAAGACCTCCGCCAGTCGCCGTCCTGACAGATTTGTCACATTCTTCGTTCCTCCTCTCGACGCCTCAACGCGATGGTTGCGGAGGAGTGCTCTGCGGGCGCGGCGGTGGGATTTCTATTCCGCGGCAGGCGCTGGGTCGCTCACGAGGGGCGGGATGGTGCCCTCCGGATCCTTCGGCGGCACGGGGCCGAGGAGCGCGCGGAGCTCGTCTCCCTCGATGACTTCCTTCTCCAGCAGGAGCGTCGACAACTGGTCGAGGATGTCGGTGCGCTCGCGGAGGACCCGGCGGGCCTCGTTGTGCGCGTCGGTAAGGATCTGCTTGACCTCGATGTCGATCTTGCGCGCCGTGTCCTCGGAGTGGTTCCCGCGCTCGTTCATGAACGGGGTGTCGAGGAACTTGTTGCCGCGGTGGCCGTCGTAGTTGACCGCTCCCAGCGCCTCGCTCATGCCGAACTCGGTGACCATCGCGCGCGCGATGTCTGTCGCGCGCTGCAGGTCGTTCTGCGCGCCGGTGGAAACTTCGTTGAACGCGATCTCCTCGGCGCTCCGGCCGCCGAGCAGGACGGCGAGCTGCCCCTGCAGATCCCGGCGCGTCATGAGGTAGCGGTCCTCCAGCGGCAGCTGCATCGTGTAGCCGAGGGCGCCGAAGCCGCGCGCCACGATCGAGATCTTGTGGACCGGATCCAGGCCGGGCAGGATGCTCGCGACGATCGCGTGACCCGACTCGTGGTACGCGACGATCCGGCGCTCCTTGTCGCTCATCACGCGCTTCTTCTCGAGCCCCGCGATGATGCGATCGATCGCGTCATCGAAGTCCTTCATGCCGACGGAGGTCTTGTCCTTGCGCGCGGCGAGGAGCGCCGCCTCGTTGACCAGGTTCGCGAGATCCGCGCCTGCGAACCCCGCCGTCCGCTGCGCGATGATCCGCAGGTCCACTCCCTCGCCGATCTTCACCGTCTTGACGTGGATGCGCATGATGTCCTCGCGCCCTTTGACGTCCGGCTTGTCGACGAGGACCTGCCGATCGAAGCGGCCGGGCCGCATCAGCGCGGGGTCGAGCACCTCGGGGCGGTTGGTCGCCCCCATGATGATGATCCCCTTGCGCCCGTCGAACCCGTCCATCTCGGCGAGCAGCTGGTTCAGCGTCTGCTCGCGCTCCTCGTGGCTTCCCATCGGCGACTGGATACGCACCTTGCCGAGCGCGTCGAGCTCGTCGATGAACACGATGCACGGCGCCTTGGCCTCGGCCTGCGCGAAGAGATCCCGCACGCGGGCCGCGCCCACGCCGACGAACATCTCCACGAACTCCGATCCGCTCAGGCTGAAAAAGGGGACCTTCGCTTCGCCGGCCACGGCGCGCGCCAGCAGCGTCTTGCCGGTGCCGGGCGGGCCGACGAGCAGCACCCCCTTGGG
>JANOJK010000835.1:0-5862 GCA_031408165.1 Acidobacteriota bacterium
CGCGTGACGGACGGTCGAGAATCTGTGCGAGATGAGGATCGTCGTGCAGTGCCTCGTCGCGGCGAGCACGCGCTCGAAGATCTCCGCCTCCCCGCGAACGTCCAGGTGCGCGGTCGGCTCGTCCAGCACCACGACACTCGCACCCTGCTGCACCGCGCACAGCGCGCGCGCGAGAGCCACGCGCTGCCACTGCCCGCCCGACAGATCGGTCCCACCGTCGTAGCCCCGGGCGAGGATGGTATCGAGCGCCGCGAGCCCATCCGCCCCGGCCGCCGTGAGCGCCGCGCGGACGGCCTCGTCCGGAGCGCCGCCGGGCGCGACGTTATCGCGCAGCGGGAGCTCGAACCGGATGAAGTCCTGGAACACGGCCGCCAGCCGGGAGCGCCACGACGGGAGATCGAACGCGCGGAGGTCAGCGCCGTCCACTTCGATCGCGCCTGACTGCGGGTCGTACAGCCGGCAGAGCAGCTTGGCGAGCGTGGTCTTCCCTGCGCCGTTCTGCCCGACGATCGCCAGCGACGAGCCGGCCGGCACGGTGAGATCGAAGCGATCGAGCACGGGCCTCGCGGCGCCGGGATACGCGAAGGTGAGATCGCGGAAACGGATCTCGCGCGCCGGCAGTCCCGCCGCAGGCCGGGCGCCGGAGGGCAGTGCGCCGGCAGGGGCCATGGCGGCCTCGAGGCGCAGCACCGCGGCCACTGGAGCCGACGACCCGTCGAGGGCCCAGTTCAGCCCGCCAAACGCGATCATCGACGTGCCGACGGCGGCCTGCGCGAAGACGACGGCCTGTCCGAGGCCGAGGCTGCCGCTCGTGGCCGCGTCTGCCAGCGACCAGAACACCACGACGTTCGCGGAGACAACGAGCAGGAGGCACCAGAGCACGGGCCTCTCGCGAAGGCGGGTGGCTTCGTACTGCAGGGCATGGAGTCTGGTGCGGCGTTCGACGAACCTGGCCATGATCCAGTCGGCGAGCCCGAAGAGGCGCACCTCCTTCGCGGGGGCGGGGTCGACGGCCAGCCTGTAGGCGTACTCCGCGTCGCGCTGCGCGGCCCGCACCTCCGGGGTGTTCCGATCGCGCCAGATGCCGCTCTCGCGCAACAACCAGTGCGTCGACAGCCACGCGCCGGCGAGCAGCACCGGCGCCCACCACGCATACGCGGCAAGCAGCGCGGCGGAGGCCGCGCCGGCGATCAGATTGACGAGCCCGCCGGCGATGAAGTCCATGGAGATCGACAGAGGCGGCCCGGTCATCCCGAGATCGAAGTCCCGCGCCACGGCCAGATCGCCCGTCAGGGCGTGATCCTCGAGGTGGCCCATGCCCGGCGGCCGCACGCATGCCTCCGTCAGCCGGTCGTACAGCCACGCCGCGGTGCGATCGCCGAGACTGGCCCCGATCGCCTGGTGGACTGGCGTGAGCACCTGGAGGAGGACGAACACGATGCCGGCGAAGGCGAGAGGAGCGGAGAGCATGCTGCCGCGCTGCACTGCGTCCACGAGGACGCCCATGGCGACGGCGAAAACGACCGGGAGCATCCCCCGGAGCAGCAGGACGAACCACCAGGCCATCGCGAGAACGCGGTCGGCTTTCGGCAGGACGCCGAAGAACTTCCATTCGTTGCGGCCGCGCAGGCGGTGGAGCACCGCAAATGATACGCCGGGTCCGCAGCCCGGCCCCCGGCGTGCTCGTTAACGGCTCACCTTGCCATCGGCCATGTGAAGACCTACCTTAGCGGTAATGCCAATTAGTGTAGTTTGCCCGCAACTGACCGACGCAGGCGCACGTTCGCGGCTTCACGCGTCAGTCGAGGCGGCCATCAAGCGGTGGCGGCCGGGCTTCGAGAAGTGGCAGTTGACCATCTTCCGGTCGCAAAGCGGCGACCGGTGGGATCTCGCCATCCGCGGCCCGCGCTTCCGGAAAATCATCACCCTTTACGGTCCGACGGAAGATCTTCCCGGCCTGGTGACGGCCTACGTCGACGCCGTGCTGGCTCCTGGCTAAACAGCGGGTTGCGGCGACATCACTGGACAGCGGCTTGCGGGTGCATAATCAGTCGCTGTGGCTGGTCACGCCGACTTCGACGCGCTCGCCGGGGCGCGCCATCCGGATCCCTTCTCGATTCTCGGCGCCCACGTCGAGGATGGTTCCCTCGTCATCCGCGCGTATCAACCCTCCGCGGGGCGCGTAGACGTCGTCCATGACGGCCGGGTGTCGGCGGCGACGCGGCATCCCGGCGGCATCTTCGAAGCGGTCTTCCCCGACGCGCGCGACATCTTCGACTATCGGCTCCGCATCACCTACGCGGACGGGCATCTCGTCGACGTCGACGATCCGTATCGCTACGGCCGTGTCATCACCGAGTACGACGTCTACTTGTTCTCGCAGGGCAAGCACACCCGCATCTACGACAAGCTCGGCGCCCACCCGATGCGGATCGGCCAGGCGGACGGCGTGCACTTCGCCATCTGGGCGCCCAACGCCGATCGCGTCAGCGTCGTGGGGGACTTCAACCTCTGGGACGGCCGCCTGCACCCGATGCGCCGCCTCGGCCCGACCGGCGTCTGGGAGATCTTCATCCCCGGCCTGGCGGACGGGGCGCGATACAAGTTCGAGATCCGCTCCAGCCTGCACGGCGAGCTGCTGCTGAAGACCGATCCCTTCGGATTCGCGTTCGAGGTCCCGCCCCTCACCGCCTCCGTGGTGTCGCGCCTCGACTACCAGTGGAAGGATGCGCAGTGGTTCATCGATCGCACCGCGGCGCAGGCGTGGCTCCAGAAGCCGATGGCCACCTACGAGGTGCATCTGGGCTCGTGGATGCGCGTGCCGGAAGAGCGCGATCGCTACCTGACCTACGAGGAGCTCGCGGCGCGCCTGATCCCGTATGTGAAGGAGATGGGCTACACGCACATCGAGCTCCTCCCCGTCATGGAGCACCCTTTTTCCGGGTCGTGGGGTTATCAGGTCACCGGGTACTACGCGCCCACCAGCCGGTTCGGCACGCCGCGTGACTTCAAAGGGTTCGTGGATGCCTGCCACCAGGCCGGCATCGGGGTCCTCCTCGACTGGGTGCCCGGCCACTTTCCGAAGGACGCGCACGGACTCGCGCGGTTCGACGGCACGGCGCTCTTCGAGCACGCGAATCCGCTGCAGGGGGAGCAGCGCGACTGGGGCACGCTGGTCTTCAACTACGGCCGCAACGAGGTGCGCAATTTCCTCCTCGCCAACGCGCTGTTCTGGCTGGAGGAGTACCACATCGACGGCCTCCGCGTCGACGCGGTGGCGTCCATGCTGTACCTGGATTTCTCGAAGCAGCCGGGCGAATGGATTCCGAACCGGTTCGGCGGGACCGAGAACATCGAGGCGATCGATTTCCTCCGCGAGCTGAACACGCTGACCCACGGCGAGCACCCCGGCTCCATCATGGTCGCGGAAGAATCGAGCTCCTTCCCCGGGGTGAGCCGTCCGACCCACCTGGGCGGCCTCGGCTTCACCTACAAGTGGAACATGGGCTGGATGAACGACACCCTGTCCTACATCGAGCAGGATCCGATCTACCGCCGCTACCACCACCGCCTGCTCACGTTCTCGCTGATGTACGCCTTCAGCGAGAACTACATCCTGCCGTTCTCGCACGACGAAGTCGTGCACCTGAAGGGCTCGATGCTCGGAAAGGTGCCCGGCGACGACTGGCAGAAGGCGGCGACGGTTCGCACGATCTACGGCTACATGTATTCGCACCCGGGCAAGAAGCTGATGTTCATGGGGTGTGAGTTCGGCCAGGGACGCGAGTGGGACAACGATCGCAGCCTCGACTGGGATCTGGCGGAGACGCCTCTGCACGCCGGCCTGCAGCAGTTCGTGCGGGTCCTGAATCACGTGTACACGTCCGAGCCGGCCCTGTACGAAGTCGACTTCAAGCCGTCAGGCTTCCAGTGGATCGACTGCAACGACAGCGACAACTCCGTCGTCTCCATGCTCCGCCGCGCCACGGACCCGGACGATTTCATCATCGCCGTGTTCAACTTCACGCCCGTGCCGCGCCGCGGCTACGTGCTTGGCGTGCCGCGACCGGGGACCTACACGGAGGTGCTGAACAGCGATGCCGCCGTCTTTGGCGGCAGCAACGTCGGCAACGACGGCCTCGTCGCCACCGACCCGGTCGCCTCGCACGGCTTCGCGGACTCGATGCGCATCACGCTGCCGCCGCTGGGTTTCCTGTTACTGAAGCCGCCCGCGAGAGTTTCTCCGTAACTCCCTCATCCCTGCTCACTCATCTCCACGATCATCTTCCACTCCTCGTCCGATACCGGCATCACCGACAACCGGGGCACCCGCGTCAGCACGAATGATGCGAACCGCCGGTCCGCCTTGATCGCCGAGAGCGTCACGGGGGACTTCAGTTTCCTGGCCGGTTCGACGTCGACGGCGAACAGCGTGCCGCCCTTGTCGGCCGGATCCGCGTAGGCATTCCCCGCCGCGCGGCAGATGCCAATCACCGACTTCTCTTTGCCGGTGTGATAGAAGAAGATCCGGTCGCCCTTCTTCACGCTCCGGAGGTTCTTCTGGGCGACCGGGTTCCTGACGCCCGTCCACGACGTCTTGCCGTCGCGGGCCAGCGCGTCATAGTTGTAGTTTGCCGGCTCTTCCTTGAATAACCAGTTCATGGCTGACGATTCTAAGCCCGCGTGGGCCGATCTTCGACTGACCGACGTCATCAGGCCCGGGGTCCGCGTGATCCTCGTCGGCATAAACCCGGGCGTCATGTCGGCGCGATCCGGTCATCATTTCGCCGGGCCGACCAACCGGTTCTGGGGCCTGCTGTACGCCGCGGGCATCGTGCCGCAGCCCGTGACGCACGAGGACGACATCCGGCTCCCGGAGTGGGGCATCGGGATGACGAACCTGGTGGCCAGACCGAGTCCGGGCATCGACGACCTCAGTCCCGCCGAGTACCTCGACGGCTGGAAGATTCTCGAGAAGAAGATCGAGCGGTTCCGCCCCGCGATCGTCGCGTTTGTCGGCGTGACGATGTACCGGGCGCTCTGGCGCGTCCTGGGCCACACCGGGGCCCCCGTGATCGTGCCGGGGTTTCAGCGTGCGACGGTGCATGGCGCCAGACTGTTCGTGCTGCCGAATCCGAGCGGCCGCAACGCCCACTTCTCGTACGACGACATGCTGCGCGCGTTCCGATCGCTCGGGCGCGCGATACGCGCGTTGCCGCCAGTACGCGACAGCGGGCGTCCCACATCCCATTCGACGGGACGGGACCGTCAGAAATCCTAAGACGCGCGAAGTCCCAACTGATAAATGGAAGCGAGTAGCTCGGCTGCATTGCTGTACACGCGATAGGCGCCCGCCTGGTAGAGCTCTTCCTGACCGTAGCCGCCGCTCAGCAGACCGATGCCCAGCATGGCGGCCCGCCTGGCCGCCAGCAGATCCCAGACGGCGTCGCCGATGACGTAGCACTCGTCGGGTTTCACGCCCAGCCGTTCCTGGCAGGCGAGGAAGAGATCCGGCTCCGGCTTCGCGCGCTCGACGTCGTCCCGATCGATCACCACTGTGCCGCCTGGCAGGTCCAGTGCGTCCAGCGACTTCTGCGCATCCGCCCGGCGGCCAGAGGTAGCGATGCCGTGGAGGATCTTTTCGTCGCGGAGGTGGCGCAGCAGCTCGATGGCGCCGGGCAGCGGCCGGCGCTCGGGCATCAGCGCCTTGTAGATGGCGCCATGGCGCTCCTGGAGCTTCTGGATTTCTCCTTCGGACAGCGCGCGCCCTATTTCATGTCCTGCAGCCTGCGCCAGCTGCCCGCCGCTCATGCCGATCAGGCGGTGGACTTTCCCGGCTTCGACGGCCATGCCGGCTTCCGT
>JANOJK010000841.1:0-2348 GCA_031408165.1 Acidobacteriota bacterium
GCGCTGCCGCTCGGCCTGAGCGTCCTGTTCGATGCGGGCGCGCTCGGCGACCAGGTCCTCGGCGCCGCGATGCTTCAGCGCCTCGAGCTCGGCCGGGAGCGCCGCCAGCTTCGCGTCGATCTCCGCCAGTTGCCGCGAGGCGGTTTCGCGGGTCTGCGCCGCGGTCACCAGGTCCTCGCGGACCTTCGCGATTCGGCCGGCGAGGTATCCCGCGAGGGGGGCTCGCAGGAAGTAGCCCAGGACACCGATCAGGATGACAAAATTCGCGGCCTTCCAGATCGTCGGCCACCAGCCGGGATCGTGTTTCGCCCCCTCCGCGTCCTCATGGGCTGCCGGCGCGTCATGCCTGTCAGGAGGCGCGGTTGGGGGCTGGGCCGTGGCCGTCGCCGCGGAGGCCGGAGGCGGCGCGTGCTCCGGTTGTGCCTGCGCCACGGGCCTGCCCTGAGCAGCGTCGAAGGGCGCGGCCACAGCCAGGGCCGCGAGCAGGAGCGCGGCGAGAACGAATCGGAAGCGCATCGTCAAATCGGTTGATCCGTGGTGGTCCTGCAAAATGCGTGGCGTATAACCGGGTGATCCGCGTTGTTCGCGGCCTATGTCGCTTTCCGTCCGAGGATCCGATCGGCAGCGGCAGCGCCGAGGGCCTGGGCGTCCATCTCGAGCGTGCGGCGCGCGGCGGCGGTCTCGGCGTCCAGCCGGGTGATGGCGTCGGCCACCTGCGCCTCGGCTTCCGTCCGCGTCTGCGCGACGATCTCCGCGCGGCGGCCGAGCGCGCCGCGCCGCATCTCGTCCATCTCGCGGTACATCTCCGCGCGCGCGGCGCCCGTCTTGCGCTCGAACTCCGCAGCCGCGGCCTGCGCCTCGGTCGCCGAGCGGCGCGCCAGCTCGCGCGCCGATTCGATTGCCTCCTCGCGCCTGCGGATCACGCCGAGCACCGGCCTCAGCAACAGCCGGTCCACGACGAACGTCAGGACGAGGATGAAGAAAATGACCCAGAGGACGGACAGGTTCGGAAGCATGCCAAACGAAGATTTATACCATTCAGCGGAGCGTTACGGCAACCTTCGAGGGGGTTTGGCGGGCTTTGAACGTGCCGACGTGATGAGCGGTCACCCCCGCGCGGGACCACGCCGCCAGCGCGGCCGCGACCCGTTCGGGCGCAAGCGCCACCAGCAGCCCACCTGAGGTCTGCGGGTCGTAGAGTAATTGGACACGCCGCGTATCCAGCCCGGCCAGGGCCTCGACACCACCGCCGAAATGCTGCAGGTTGGTGCGCCCGCCGCCCGGCGTGTTCCCTTCGACCAGGTCCAGTGCCCCGTCCAGCAGCGGCACCGCGTCGAGGTCGATCGAAACCACTCCCCCACTGGCCTCCGCCATTTCCGTCGCATGCCCGATCAGCCCGAACCCGGTGACGTCGGTGCAGGCGCGGACCGTGCCGGAAGGCAGGTCGATGAGCGCTTCCGCGGCCGCGCGGTTCAGTTGCACCATCGACGCGATGGCCTCGTCCGCCACATGCCGGGGCGCGCGACCGAACTTGATCGCCGTGGCAATCACCCCGGTCCCGAGCGGCTTGGTCAGGAACAGGAGGTCCCCCGCCCGGGCGCCCGCGTTTGTCCACACCCGCGAGGGATCCACCTCCCCGGTGACCGCGTACCCGAACTTGATTTCCTGGTCCTGCACCGTATGACCGCCGAGCAGCGCCACACCCGCCTCCCGCAGTCCCTCGAGCCCGCCCTTGAAGATCTCCGACAGCACCGCGCGGTCGCCGTCCTTCGGGAAACCCGCAATCGCGAGCGCCGTCAGGGGACGGCCACCCATCGCGTAGACGTCCGACAGCGCATTCGCCGCGGCAATCCGGCCGTAAGCGAAGGGATCGTCGACGACAGGCGTGAAGAAGTCCACGGTCTGGACCAAGGCACGCCGCTCATCGATTCTGTACACACCCGCATCGTCCGAAGTCCTGTAGTCGACCAGGACCCGTTCGTCGGACGTCACGGGCAATGCACCCAGCACCTGGGCGAGCTCGCCAGCGGCGAGTTTGCTCGCTCAACCGGCGCAGGCGGCGTAGTCGGTCAGCTTGCGCATGTCAGTTTCGTTTATAGTTCACGATTCCCGGTTAAGGGTTCGGGGGTTTGCAGTTCACAGTGTCGAGAGAGCTTGGTGATCCGCGTGCCACGGCCCACGGCTCTTCACAAAGGTCTCGAAGATCACAAAGGTCACAAAGGTCTCCTCGTGCCTTGGCCTGGCAGTTGGTAGTTCGCACCTCGCAGCCCGTATCTCGCGGTTCGCGGCTCGCGGCTTCGCAGTTCGCGGTTCACATTTCACAGTTCAACGTTCAAAGTTCAAAGTTC